>JBJMQK010000644.1:0-3603 GCA_045802735.1 Anaeromyxobacteraceae bacterium
AGACGTCCGGCGATCGAGGCCGAACCCGTACGTCGGGGCGAGCGCGAACGCGAAGCGATCGTACGCGAGCCGCAGCTCGAGCTGCGCCTCGGCCGAGAGCGCGGTGCCGTCTCGGACCGACGCGGCCGAGAGCGCCGCGCCGTAGCCGGCCGAGAGCGGCCCCGCCGCATAGAAGCGCGCGAACGCCTCCACGCGGTAGTCGTCGTACGCCGCCGCGCAGCCGCCGTTCGCGTCGCCGGCGCAGAATCCGCGCGTGTGTCCGACGCCGAGCGTGAGCCAGTCGGTGAGGCCGAGGTGCGCGGCCACCGGGACCGTGGCGGGGTTCCCGGCGCTCGCGACCGAGACGTCGAGCCCGAGCGGCGCCGCCAGCTCCAGCATGCCGCGCGGCAGCGTGCGCGGCCGTCGCACGAGCTCCGTCGGCCAGGTGTCAGCCGTGAACGCCGGCCCGCCGTACCCGTACGACCCGTACCCGTCGGCGGCGCCTGCGCGCGCGACGAGGAGGCCGATCAGCGCGCCCGCGGCGCGCCTGGTGAGGACCGTTCGACCGCTCATGTCCGTCCGCCTTCAGTGTCCCCTCGCGCGGCGGAAGGTGGACGCCGATCTGCGCCTTGACGACGGCCTCGAAGGGCGCCGCCCCGAAGCGCTCGCCGCGATGGTGGGGCGAACTCAGCAGAGCGACGCGGCCGGCACGCGCAGCGCGCGCCGGGGGGGCGGGAAAGGTCGGTCGCTCGCGCGCGGGAAATGGCGAGGCGCGCCGGGCCGATGCGGCGGTGGTCGAAGCTTCCGCTAGAAGATCGTTTCACTGCCCGGTCGGGCGTGGGCGGTCATACTCCCGTGGTGCCTCCCCGACATCAGGCCCGGCGGCTCCTCCTCGCGCTCGGCGCGGCCGCGCTCGCGCTGCCCCTCGCCGCGGGCGCCGACGCCGGACCGGCGCCCGCGGTCGTCGTCTTCGGCGGCGATCGCGACTACCCGCCCTACGAGTTCCTCGACGCCGACGGCCACCCCGCCGGCTACAACGTCGACCTCACGCGCGCCATCGCCGAGGTGATGGGGTTCCGCGCCGAGATCCAGCTCGGCGGCTGGTCCGACATGCGTCGCGCGCTCGACGCCGGGCGCATCGACGCGCTCCAGGGCATGTCGCAGTCCGAGGACCGCGCGCGCCACCTCGCGCTCTCGCCGCCCCACACCGTCGTGAACCACGCCATCTTCGCGCGCCAGGGCACGCCGCGCATCACCTCGCTCGAGGGGCTCCGCGGCCACGCGGTCGTCGTCCACCGCGCCGGGATCGTGGACGAGCAGCTCACCGCGCTCGGCCTCGGCGGCTCGCTCCTCCGCACCGACACGCCGGCCGACGCGCTGCGGCTGCTCGCGTCGGGGCAGGGCGAGTACGCGGTGGTCGCGGCGCTCCCGGGCACGTACATCACGCGCCAGGCGAAGCTCACGAACGTCGTGCAGGTCGCCGCGAACGTCGCCTCGCACCGCTACGGCTACGCGGTGCGGAAGGGCGACGCCGTCCTCCTCTCGCGCATCGAGGAGGGGCTCGCCATCGTGAAGCAGACCGGCCGCTACGACGTGATCCGGGAGCGGTGGCTGGGCGTGCTCGAGCCGGGCGGCGTGAGCTGGGGCACCTTCGTGCGCTACGGCGCGGTCGTCTTCGTGCCGCTCGTCGTGGTGCTCGGGGGGACGCTCCTCTGGTCGCGCTCGCTGCACCACGAGGTCTCCGCCCGCACCGCCTCCCTCGCGCGCGAGGTCGCGGAGCGCCAGCGCGCGGTCGAGCTGCTCCGCGACAACCAGGCCCAGCTCGTCCAGGCCGACAAGATGGCGGCGCTCGGCGTGCTCGTCTCGGGCGTCGCGCACGAGGTGAACAATCCGAACGGCTACATCCTCCTCAACATGCCGGTGCTGAAGGACGTCTACCTCGACGCCGTCGAGCTGTTCGAGCGGCGCTCCCGCGAGGAGGGCGACTTCATGGTGGGCGGCCTGCGCTGGTCGCAGATGCGCGAGGAGCTGCCGGGGATGCTCGACGAGATGCTGGAGGGCGCCCGCCGCATCAAGCGCATCGTCGAGGACCTCAAGGACTTCGCGCGCCGCGAGGACGCGCCGCGCCACGAGCCGCTGGACCTCGACGCGGTCGTCCGGGCGTCGACGCGGCTCCTCGACGCGCGCCTCCGCAAGGCCACCCGCCGCTTCGAGCTGACCCTCGCCGGCGACCTGCCGCGCGTCCGCGGCAACGCCCAGCGCATCGAGCAGGTGATCGTGAACCTGCTGCTCAACGCCTGCGAGGCCCTGCCCGATCCGGCGCGCGCCATCCGCGTCCGCACCGAGCACGACGGGTCCGCCGGCGTCGCCCGCGTCACCGTGGAGGACGAGGGGAGCGGCATCCACCCCGAGCACCTCCCGCGCGTCACCGACCCGTTCTTCACGACGAAGCGCGACCAGGGCGGCACCGGGCTCGGCCTCTCCGTCTCCGCCGCGATCGTGAAGGAGCACGGCGGCACGCTCGAGTTCCGGCAGCCGCCGGCCGGGGGTACCGCCGTCGTCCTCACCTTGCCCGTCCTCCACGAGGAGCGCGCCGCATGACCGCCGGGCACTATCCGTCGTTCCCGATCCTCGCGGTGGACGACGAGCCGGCCTGGCTGCGCTCGCTGCGCGTCGCCCTCGGCCGCGCCGGCGTCGACCACCTCGTCACCTGCGCCGACGCGCGCGAGGTCCCCGGGCTCGTCGCGTCGCAGCCGTTCGGCCTCGTCCTCCTCGACCTCAACATGCCGCACGTCGGCGGCGAGGAGCTGCTCGCGAGGCTCGCCGCCGAGCACCCCGAGGTCGCCGTCATCGTCATCAGCGGCATGAACCAGATCGAGACGGCCGTACGCTGCGTGAAGGCGGGCGCGCTCGAGTACTTCGTGAAGACGCAGGAGGAGGACCGGCTCGTCGCCGGCGTCCTCCGCGCGGTGCGGATGCTCGAGCTCGAGCGCGAGAACCGGGAGATGGCGACGCGCGTGCTCTCCGGCGCGCCGCGGCATCCCGAGGCGTTCGAGGCGATCGTCACGCGCGACCGCGCCATGCTCGCGGTCTTCTCGTACGTGGAGGCGGTGGCGCGCAGCTCGCAACCCCTCCTCATCCACGGCGAGAGCGGGGTGGGGAAGGAGCTCGTCGCGCGCGCCGCGCACGCGCTGTCGGGGCGCGCCGGGCCGCTCGTCGCCGTGAACGCCGCCGGGCTCGACGACGCCGTGTTCGCCGACACGCTCTTCGGGCACGCGCGCGGTGCGTACACCGGCGCCGACCAGCCGCGGCCCGGGATGATCGAGGCCGCCGCGGACGGGACGCTCTTCCTCGACGAGATCGGCGACCTCGCCATCCCGTCGCAGGTGAAGCTCCTGCGGCTCCTGCAGGAGGGGGAGTACTTCCCGCTGGGGAGCGACCGCGCGAAGCGGCTGCGGGCCCGCGTCATCGTGGCGACCCACCACGACCTCGCGGCGAAGGAGGCCGCGGGCACCTTCCGGCGCGACCTCTACTACCGGCTCGCGACGCACCCGGTGCGCATCCCGCCCTTGCGCGAGCGCAAGGGCGACGTCGGGCTCCTGCTCGAGCACTTCCTCGCCGCCG
>JBJMQK010000689.1:0-17675 GCA_045802735.1 Anaeromyxobacteraceae bacterium
TCGGTCGAGCCGTCGCGGTGGAGCGGCGAGGTGAAGCTCGGGACCGCCTGGTGGCACGCCGTGCAGTCCGCCGCCTGCCGCGCGGTGGAGGGCGACAGCTGCGTGTTGAGGTGTGCCGAGTGAGCGCCGACGCCGCGGCGCGTGACCGCGGATTCACCCGACGTGTCCGAAGGCGGCGCGCCGCTCGCGTTCTCCTTGCCGCCGTGGCAGCTCGTGCAGGTCACCGCGGGCATGATGGCCGAGCCGGTCAGCTGGACGTCGATCGCGCCCGCCGAGGTGGTGACGGTGAGGCAGCCGGCGTGGCTCCCGGCGGCGGTGGGCGTGTAGGAGACCGTCACCGTGCGCGCCTCGCCCGGGGCGATGGTGCCGGGGAGCGGCGAGGAGAACCCGAACATGCCGGCGGCGGTCCCGGCGCAGGGGGCGAGGCCCGACACGTCGAGGTTCGCCGCGCCGCTGCTCTGGACGTCGAAGGTCTTCTTCACGTACGTCCCCGCGAGGACGCCTGTGCCGAACGACAGGCTGCTCCCCGAGAGCGCGACGCCGGGGACACCGGCGGGCGCGGGATCGGCGGCGCCCGTGACGCCGAGCTGGATCGACGGGTTCGCCGGGTCGTTCGTGCCGAGCCGCAGGCACGAGGTCGAGCTCGCCGCGACCGTCGGCTGGTAGGTGATGGAGAGCGTCGCCTCGCCGCCGGGCGCGATGGAGAGGGGCGCCGCGGGCGACCAGGTGAAGGGGGCCGCGCTGGCGTCGTCGCAGCGGGTGATACCCGTCACCTTCAGCACCGCGTTCCCGCCGTTCTGGAGCCGGGCGGTGAGCGCCGTCGTGGCGCCCACCTTCACGCGCGGGAAGGCGAGGGAGGTCGCCGACAGCGTCCCGGCGGGCGCGCCGCCGGCGAGGACGTTGATGGTGAGGGGGACGAGCTCGCGGCCATGGTTCACCCCGGGGCCGTCGCGGAAGTTCGGCCCGAACGCCGCGACCGCGCCGGTGGTGCGGTCGTCGAGGTCGAACGTGTTGCCGTACCACCCCGCGTACCAGGTGTACGTGCCGGGCTGCGCCGGCGCGGGCGCGCGCAGGGTGATGCCACCCGTCGTGCAGGAGTCCGGGCCGCTTCCGAGGCCGCCGGCGCCGCTCGATTGCGCGAGCGTCGCCTGCTGGCCGTCGAGGAGGAGCGTCCGCACCCAGCCGCAGCGGTAGCCGCCCGTCACCGTGACGACCACCTCCTCGCCGGGCGTGAACGACGTCTTGTTCGGCGTCGCGGCGACGTTCACGTCCTGCTTGTTCGCGAGGCCGTGGGCGCCGTGCGCGTGGCAGCCCGAGCACGTCCGGGTCGGGCCGTGGCACTGCGCGCAGTTCTGGTCGTAGAAGAAGTCGTAGGCGGCGGACCGCTCCGGCCAGCCGAGGGCGACGGCGGCGATGAATGCGAGCGCGACGGCGAAGCGGGTCTTCATCGGTGTGCCCCTCGGATCGAGCGCTCCGGCGGGTCACCGGAGCCTCCACGGCGCAGGTCCGCGCAGACACGTCCGGTGCGACCTTCCCCCCGGCCGGGCTGCGCTCGACTGACGCGTCCCGCAGTGCAACGGCAACGCCATGAGTGAAGTCGCTGAATTTCAGGGCAATTCGCCGCACGCGCGTCACGGGACCGCGGGTCATGACGCAGCGTGCGCGGTTTGCCCCACGACGCGACAACACCGCACGCGCCTTTTGGTCGCGGGGTCGGACGGACCCGTCCCGATCACGTATCCGGAGTCAAATGGCGGAGGTGCGAGCAGCGTCGAACGCGCGCCCTTCGACTCCGCCCCGCTTCGCGGGGCTACGCTCAGGGTGAACGGAAAGTCGAGGGGCGCTACCCCTCGGCTTCGTCGAGCTCGAGCGGCGCCTCTCGCGGCGCCGTCTCGGGGAGCCGGAGCACCGGCGCGCGCGTGCCCCGCGCGCGCGGCCACAGCGCGTACACGACGAACGGCGAGAAGATGAGGATCTCGCCGACGAGGTTCACGAGACCGGCGCCGTGGAATGCACCCCACCCCACCGGCGTCTCGGGGATGAACTTCACGCCCCACGAGAAGCGCTCCGAAGAGAAGGGCCAGAGGTACGCCGTCCCGATGGAGCTCATGTTGAGCGGGTCGACGAGCCCGTGGCTCGCCACGGTGAGCGTCGCCGCGACCGCGGTGCGCAGCCGCGACGCCCCGGGGGCGACGAGCGCGACGGCGAGCCCGAGCAGGAGCGCGAAGGTGATCGAGTGCGTGGCGCCGCGGTGACCGAGCGGGACGAGCCACGGGTGGTGCAGCAGCGCCGGGACGACGTCGAGGTCCGGCGCGACGCCGAGCGCGCCGTAGAGCGCGAGGCGCCTCCAGACGCGGCGCCCCTCGCGCGCCTGCGCTCGCCCCGCGGCGAGCCCGATCATGACGTGTCCGACGGTGGGCATCGGGGCGGCTTATTGCAGGAAGCGCGCCCGCACGTCCAGGCCTCGTTCCGGCGCTGGACGCGCGGGCACCCCCCGCGGTGTGCAGGCGCGGCGAGCGGGTGGGAACTTTCCTTCACACGCCTACTGCGACGGCTCGAGCTCCACCTTCATCCACCCCGTCCGTCGTCGGGCCCCTTCGCCGGCGAGGCCACCGCGTCCACGCCGACGGCGTCGATCACCTTGTCGACGCCGCCCCCACCGGTGAGGCGCTGGATCGCGCTCCCTATCCCAGCCGCTTCACGATGGCGTCGCTGAACTGCTGCAGGTCGTCGGGCTTCCGGCTCGTGATCCAGTTGTCGTCGATGACGACCGCCTCGTCCTTCACCTTCGCGCCGACCTGCTTCAGGTCGTCCTGGATCGTGGTCCACGCGGTGAGCGTGCGCCCCTTCACGAGCCCGGCCGTCATGAGGATCTGCGGGCCGTGGCACACCGCGGCGACGGTCTTGTGCTGCTGGTCGAACGCCTTCACGAACGCCACGAAGCGCGGGTCCGCGCGCAGGTGATCGGGCGAGTAGCCGCCCGGGATGAAGAGCGCCTGGTAGTCGTCCGGCTTCACGTCGGCGATGCTCTTCTCCGCCTTCACCTTCTCCTTGCCCGCCTTGCCGGCGATCTGCTCACCGGCCCTCGCGCCGATGATGTCCACCTGGTACCCCTCGTTGCGCATGCGGTCGTACGGCACGCGGAACTCCGAGTCCTCGAACCCGTCCGACAGGATGCAGGCCACCTTGGCTCGCTGAGCCATGAGCGTCTCCCCCTCCGCTTCGCGCGGCGTTTCGTGATTGGTCACGAGAAACGTGGGCATGCGTCCCGGGGTGCGAAACCCGCGCCGCGAACGGCGAGCGCACCGGCGCGTGCGCACGTACGATCAGGCCGACGATGGCCGAGCCCGCTCCGACCGAACCCTCCGCGCAGCGCGCCCTCGCCGAGCGCCGGACGCTCGTTCCGCGCGAGCACGGGGCCTACGGCCAGCTCGCGATGCCGCTCCTCACCGCGCTCGCGATCGGGCGCCCGCGCGCCGCGTCCTTCCTGCTCACCTATGCCCTCGTCGTCGCGTTCGTCGCGCACGAGGCGCTCCTCGTCGCGATCGGCCAGCGCGGCCGGCGCGTCGCGGAGGAGGACGGCCCGCGCGCGCGGCGCGTCCTCGCCCTCCTCGGCGCCCAGGCGCTCCTCGCGGGCGCGGCCGGCTTCGCGCTCGCTCCACCGGCCGCGCGCGCCGCGCTCGCGTTGCCGGCGCTGCTCGCCGTCGCCGTCGGCGCGTTCGTCGCCGCGCGCCGCGAGAAGACGATCGCCGGCGAGGTGACGGTCGGCGCGGCCCTCTCCTCGGGAGGGCTCGCCGTCGCGCTCGCCGGCGGCGCCCCGCTGTCGTGGGCGCTCGCCTGCTGGGTGACCTGGGTGCTCGGGTTCGCGGCGGCGACGCTCGCGGTGCAGGTCATCCTGGAGCGCGCGCGCTCGAAGGGGCGGAAGGATCCCGGGCGCGCGCACGCCGCGGCGAGCGCCGCGCTCGTCGTCGCGGCGCTCGTCGCCGTGCCCGCGCTCGGCCTGCCGGCGGCCGCGCCGCTCGCGCTCCTCCCCACGGCGGGGCTCTCGATCGCGGTGTGCCTCGCGCGCTTCTCGCCGAAGCGCCTCCGCGAGCTGGGCTGGGCCATGGTCGCGACGACCGTGCTCACGATGGCGATCCTCGTCGCCGGCCTGCGCCTGTCCGGGGCGGCGTGAAGCCTGCGCGCCCGGGTCTGGTACATTCCGCCCGTGCGCATCCTCCTGTCGAACGACGACGGCGTCTACGCCCGGGGGCTCGCCGCGCTCGCGGCCGCCTTCCCGGATGACGAGGTGTGGATCGTCGCGCCGGACCGCGAGCAGTCCGCCTCCTCGCACTCCATCTCGCTCGCGCGGCCGCTGCGCGTGACCGAGCTCGGGCCGCGCCGCTACGCCGTCGACGGCACGCCCACCGACGCCGTGTACATGGGCCTCAACCTCGTGCTGCGCGGCCGCCGCCCGGACCTCGTGATCTCGGGCGTGAACCACGGCCCGAACCTCGGGAACGACGTGCTCTACTCGGGGACGGTCGCGGCGGCGATGGAGGGCGCGCTCCTCGGCGTGAACGCGATCGCCGTGTCGCTCGCGGGCGCGCCGACGAACGACTTCGAGCACGCCGCCGCGTTCGCCGCCGCGCTGGCGCGGCGGGTGGCGGAGACGCCGCCGGGCGCCCCGGCGCTCCTCAACGTGAACGTCCCGCCGGGCCCGGTGAAGGGCTACCGCTTCGCGCGGCTCGGGAAGCGCACCTACGGGAACGAGGTGGTGGAGGGCACGGATCCGCGCGGGCGCAAGTACTACTGGATCGGCGGCGCGGGCGCGGCGAACGAGGACATCCCGCACTCCGATTGCAACGCGGTGTTCAAGGACGGCCTCGCCTCGGTGACGCCCATCCACCTCGACTGGAGCCACGACGCGCTGCTCTCGATGATGCGGAGCTGGACGGTCGAGGGGTACGCGAAGGAGCCGTCGCTCGATGGCGCCTGACCGCGCGGCGCGCCTCGCCGTCGCCGCCGCGCTCCTCGCGTCCGTCGCCGGGTGCGTGCACCCGCCCGCGCGCGGACCGGCGCCCGAGCGGGCGGAGGTCGCCGGACCGCACGTCGAGCCCGACGTCGTCGGCGTCGTGCACGTCGTGCGCCGCGGCGAGACGGTGTACCGCATCGCGAGGACCTACGCGCTCTCGCCGGACGAGCTCATGGAGGTGAACGGCGTCGAGGACCCGCGCGACCTCGAGGTCGGGATGGAGCTGTTCGTGCCGGGCGCGATGCAGGTGCTGGAGGTGCCGGCGGCGAGCGCGGCGGACCCGGTGCCGCTGCCGCGGGCGAAGAGCCGACCGGCGACTGCCGCTGCAACCCAGACCCAGACCCCGACCCCGACCCCGACCCCGACCTCGACCCCGACCTCGACCTCGACCCCGACCCCGACCCGGCACCCCTCGCCGACCGCGCCCCAGACCGCGAAGCGCCCTCCCCTCGTCGCGAACGCCGAGTCGGCCCGCCTCGGCTGGCCGGTTCAGGGCCTCCTCTACAGCCGCTACGGCCTGCGCGAGGGGCAGCGGCACGACGGCATCGACATCGCGGCGCCGGAGGGGACGCCGGTCGGCGCGGCCGCGGCGGGGACCGTCGTCTACGCCGGGCGGCAGGCGGGGTACGGCGCGATCGTCATCCTGCGCCACGCAGCCGGGCTCCTCACGGTGTACGCGCACGCGAGCGCGCTCCTCGTCGAGCAGGGGCAGGCGGTCGCGGCGGGGCAGCCCATCGCCAAGGTCGGGCGCTCGGGCCGGACGACCGGGCCGCACCTGCACTTCGAGGTCCGCGAGGGGACGCGGCCGCGGAACCCCCTCCTCTATCTCCCCTGACCTGCCGTCGGGTAAGCTCCCGCGCATGAACGAGGTGCGCGCCCGGATCCGCGACGTCCCCGACTTCCCGAAGAAGGGCGTCGTCTTCAAGGACATCACCCCGGTCCTCGCGGACCCGGTGCTCTTCAAGCGCGTCATCGACGCGCTCGCCGAGCGCTGGCGCGGGCAGCGCATCAGCAAGGTCGTCGGCGTCGAGTCGCGCGGGTTCGTGTTCGCGGCGCCGCTCGCCTACGCGCTCGACGCCGGCCTCGTCATCGTGCGGAAGCCCGGGAAGCTCCCCTGGCAGCGCGTGCGCGAGGTCTATGCCCTCGAGTACGGCGAGGACGCGCTCGAGATGCACGTCGACGCCGTCGGCCCCGGCGACCGGGCGGTGATCGTCGACGACGTGCTGGCGACGGGCGGCACGGCCGACGCCGTCGGGCGGCTCGTCGTCGGGCAGGGCGCCCACCTCGCCGGCTACAGCTTCCTCCTCGAGCTCGGGTTCCTCCACGGCGCGCGCCGCATCGGGCCCGAGAAGGTCCACGCCCTCCTCCGCTATTGATCGGCGGCGCAGCCGCGCTCCCCAGCGCTGAATCGGGCGGCAGGTCGGCCGGAGAGGTGCTAAGAAACGGCGCGTGACGCTCGCCGCAATGCCCCTCGCGCCCACGCGCGTCATCGCCGCCTGGGACGAGACGCCGACGCTCCGCGCCGTCCGGCTGCAGCTCCCGCCGGCGCACGCCGCCGCGCACCGCCGCCCTGGACAGGTGGTGAAGGTCCACACCCCCGTCGGCGAGGCCTACTTCGCGCTCGCGAGCGCCCCGTCGCCCGCCGGGGTCGCGGACCTGCTCGTGAAGCGCGGCGGCAAGGTCTCCGACGCAGCCGCGGCGGCGGCGATCGCCGGCGCCGACCTCACCGTCTCCGCGCCCTTCGGCGAGGGCTTCCCCGTCGAGCAGGCGCACGGCCACGACGTACTGCTCTTCGCCGCCGGCGCCGGGATCGCACCGATCCGCGCGCTCGTGCAGCACGTCGTCGGCCACCGCGACGCGTTCAACCGCGTCACCCTGTTCTACGGCCAGCGCCACGGCGCGGACTTCGCGTACGTGGGCGAGCACCTCGCCTGGGACCGCTCCGGCGTTCGCGTCGTGCTCTGCCCCTCCGCCGACGAGGCCTGGCCGGGTGTGCGCGGCCGGGTTCAGGAGGTGGCGCGCTCGCTCGCGTTCGTGGGGTCGCACCCCGAGCAGACCGTCGCCTTCGCCTGCGGCATGACGGCGATGGTGGACGACCTGAAGGCGACGCTGGCGCGGGCCGGCATCCCGCCCGAGCGCGTCCACCTCAACTTCTAAGCCGCGATGATCCCGGCGCGCACGTCGCACGCGGTGCTGGTCGTCCTCTCCGCGATCGCGGTCGCGCTCCTGCTCGCCATCGCCGCGCCGTTCGCGAACTCGCTCTTCCTCGCGGCGGTGCTCGCCGGGGCGTTCGCCCGGTGGGCCGACGCGCTCGCCCGCGCGTTCCGCGGGCGCCGCAGCCCCGGGGCCGGCCTGCTCACGGGCGCGGTGCTCGTCGCGTTCGTCGGGCCGATGTCTGCGCTCGGCGCGGTGCTCGTCCCGCAGATGGTGAGCGGCTTCGACTGGCTGCGCCAGGCGGTGCAGGGCGACGGCCTCACCCGCCTCGCGGCGAAGCTGCCCGAGTCGCTCCGGCCCGTCGCCGACCGCGTCATCGGCGAGATCCCGGCGAGCCTCGACCGGCTGCAGGAGCTCGCGACGGCGCAGGGCGGACGCGCCGCGGCGGTGCTCGGGAACCTCCTCTCCGCGACGGGGACGTTCCTCCTCCACAGCGTCCTCATGCTGGTGGCGCTCTACTTCCTGCTCCTCGACGGGCCCGCGCTCGTCGCGTGGCTCGAGGAGGCGATCCCGCTGAAGCGCGGACAGTTCTCCGAGCTGATGCGCGACTTCCGGCGCGTGACGGTGACGGTGCTCGTCTCCACCATCGCCACCGCGGGCGTGCAGACGCTCATCGCGTTCGTGGGCTACCTCATCGCGCAGGTGCCGAACCCGATCTTCTTCGCCTTCGCGACGTTCCTGCTCGCGCTCGTGCCCTTCGTCGGGGCGACGGCGGTGGTCATCGCGATCGCCATCGTGAAGCTCGTGACCGGCCACGCCGCCGCCGGGATCTTCCTCGGCGTGTACGGCGTGGCGGTGGTCGCGATGGTGGACAACGTGGTGAAGCCGCTCTTCATCCGCGGCGGCGTCCCCATCCACGGCGCGGTGATCTTCTTCGCGCTGTTCGGCGGGCTCGCCGCGTTCGGGCCAATAGGCTTCCTCGTCGGCCCGCTCGCGGTGTCGTTCGTCGTGGCGGTGGTGCGGATGTACCGCCGCGACTACGGGCAATAGCGCCTGCGGGCGCGGCTACGCGCCTCCGCGCCTACGCGCCCGGCTTGAACGCGCGGAACGCGAGCAGGGTCTCGGTCTCGCGGATCCCCGGCACCTTCTGGACCTCGCCCGGGATGAGGTCGCCGAACGCGTCGTACTCCTTCGCGTACAGCTTCACGAGGAGGTCCCAGGGGCCGGTGATCGAGTGGATCTCCGAGACCCCCTCGATCTCCATGATGGCGTTCGCGACCTCCTCGACCCGGCCCAGCTCGCAGCGGATGAGGACGAAGGCGGCTTTCATGGGGGTCGTTCTAGCAGACCCGGGGCGCACTTGCCGACCGTGCCGCCAGGCGCCATAAGGGCTGACGGCGCTGCTCGGTTGAGATGACCCTCGCGATGGGGTCTCGGAGGCGTCATGCACACGTTCGCGCTCGCGCTCGCCACCGCGCTGTTCGCCGCCACCCCGAACTACGACACGGTGTTCCTCGCGAACGGCGGGCGCGTCCGGGGAACCGTCGTCGAGGACACGCCGGCGCAGGTCCTGGTGCAGCTCCCCGACGGGACGTACCGCCGCTTCACGCGCGCCGAGATCCTCCGCGTGACCTACGGCGACGAGGCCGGGCTGGCGCAGCCGCCTGCCGCGCCTTCGCCAGCACCGCCGGGGCCCTCGCCGCGGTCCGAGCCGCCGCCGCCGCCGCTCCCCCCGCCCCCGCCCCCGGCGCAGCGCCCGCCTCCGCGTACCGCGCCACCGCCCTCGCCCTTCGCGCCCGACGACGTCGTGCCGCGGCGCCGCGTGGCCCAGCCGCCCCCCGTGCCCCCCGCGCGCAAGCCCACCGCGAGCACCGGCTTCCAGCTGTCGCTCGCCGTCGAAGGCCTCGGGCCGCTCGGGCGCGTGAGCCAGGGTGGTCCGCAGCTCCACGACGTCGTCCGCGGCGAGGGCGGGCTCGCCCTCGAGATCGGCGGCAAGCCGACGCCGAGCCTCTTCCTCGGCCTCCTCGTCGAGGGTGCGGCGGGGAAGGAGGGGCGCCTCTTCGCCGACGCCTGCCGGGCGGGCGGCGACTGCATCGCGACGACGGGCCGCGTGGGCGCCCTGGCGCGCTTCTACTTCACGCCGGGCGGCTCCGGGACGGGCTGGTTCGCCATCGGCACGGGGGTCGAGGCGACGAACCAGACCGTCTTCGTGCGCGGCACGACGCAGAAGCTCGCCGATGCGACCGCGTCCGGCTGGGAGATCGCGCGCGTGTCGGTCGGCTACGACTGGCGGCTCTCGGACGTCCTGGGGCTCGGCGCGTACGTCGTCGGCTCCGTCGGCACCTATGGCAAGTTCGACGGTCTGTCCGCCTCGGCCCTCTCGGGCGACCGCGCCGCGCACGGCTGGCTCGGCGGCGGGTTCCGGGCCGTGCTCTTCCCGTGAGGTGCCTGCCGGCCGCGCGCTGCGCGCCGCCTCGGCCCGGGTTAGGGACGCGGCATGCGCCTCTGGCACACGGCACTCTGACCGTACTGCGTGAGGGTCCGGGTGGCCCTCGCCGAGAAGGACATCCCCTGGGAGTCGGTCGAGGTCGATCTCGCGCGGAAGCCGCCGCGCCTCCTCGAGCTGAATGCGCCGCGCGGCGCGGTGCCGGTCGTCGAGGTGGACGGCGCGGCGATCGTCGAGTCGCGCACGATCCTCGAGTACCTCGAGGATCGCCACCCGGAGCGCCCACTCCTCCCGCGCGAGGCGCTCGCGCGGGCGCGCGTCCGCAACGTCGCCGACCGCGTGGACGCCGACCTCGCTCCCGCGCTCGGCCGCTGGGTCCACGCCGCCGAGGCGGACCGGGTGCGGCTCGGCGAGGAGGTGCAGGCGGCGCTCCGGCGCTTCGAGGCGCTCGTCCCCGAGGACGGGTTCCTCTGCGGCGCGTTCTCGCTCGCCGACGTCTGCGCCGCGCCGCTCGCGCTCCGCCTGCCGCCCGCGCTCTCCCCCGCGGCGCTCGGCCTCGCGCGCCTCGCCGCCTGGCTCGGCCGTGCGCGCGCCCGCCCGAGCTTCGCGTCGGATGCGAGCCTGCGCGGAACGTGATGCCCGACCCGTGGGACCTCCTCGCCGCGCGCATGGCCGACCTGCGCGCGCTCCAGGGCGCGATCGCCGTGCTCTCCTGGGATCACGAGACGCACATGCCGCCGAAGGGCGGCGCGGCGCGGGGTGAGCAGCTCGCGGCGCTGCAGGGGCTCCGCCACGAGAAGCTCATCGCCCCGGATCTCGGCGGCGCGATCGCCGCGGCGGAGGAGGCCGAGCGCGGCGCGGGCGACCCGACGCGCACGGCGCTCTTGCGAGCGATCCGCTTCGAGCGCGACCGCGCGATCGCCGTGCCCGAGCGCCTCGTGCGCGAGACGGCCGCGGCCCAGACCGCGTCGGTCGCGGCGTGGCGCACCGCGCGCGAGCGGAGCGACTTCGCGGCGTTCGCGCCGCACCTCGAAAACGTCCTCGCCCTGCGCCGCGAGGCGGCGGAGCACCTCCTCCCGACGCTCGCCGCAGCCGAGGGCGGCGCGCCTCCTCAGCGCTACGACGCCCTGCTCGAAGGGCACGAGCCGGGCATGCGCATCGCGCGGCTCGAGCCGCTCTTCCGCCGGCTCTCGAGCTGGCTCGCGCCGCTCGCCGATCGCCTCACTGCCGCCGGGCCACCGGAGGACCCGCTCGCCGGGCAGCGCTTCGAGGCCGACGCGCAGTGGGCGTTCACGGTCGAGCTGCTCCTGGCGATGGGCTTCGACCTCGCCGCCGGGCGGCAGGATCGCTCGACGCACCCGTTCACCGAGGGCATCGACCCCTGCGACGTGCGGCTCACGAACCGCGTCGACCCGGCGCTGCCGCTCTCCGCCATCTTCTCGGCGCTGCACGAGGGGGGACACGGCCTGTACGAGCAGGGCCTCCCCGTGGAGCACCGCAAGGACCTCCTCTGCGCGGCGCCGTCGATGGGGCTCCACGAGTCGCAGTCGCGCCTGTGGGAGAACCTCGTCGGGCGGTCGCGCCCGTTCTGGAGCCACTTCCTGCCGCGGCTCGCGGCGCACTTCCCCGCGGCCGCGGGCGTGTCCCTCGAGCGCTTCCACCGCGCGGTGAACCAGGTCGAGCGCTCGCTCGTGCGCGTCGAGGCGGACGAGGTCACCTACAACCTCCACGTCATCCTGCGCTTCGAGCTGGAGGTCGCGCTCCTCCAGGGCGACCTGCGCGTCGGCGACCTGCCCGCGGCGTGGAACGAGCGCAGCGCGCGCCTCCTCGGCGTCGTCCCGCGCAGCGACGCGGAGGGCGTCCTGCAGGACATCCACTGGGCGTTCGGCGAGTTCGGGTACTTCCCCACCTACGCGATCGGGAACCTCTACGCGGCGACGCTCTTCGCCGCCGCGCGCCGGGCGCTCCCCGACCTCGACGACCGCCTCGCGCAGGGCCAGCTCGCGTCGCTCGGCGCGTGGCTCCGCGAGCACGTGCACCGGCTCGGGCGCGCGCTCCCCGCCGAGGAGATCGTCCGCCGCGCGACGGGCCGCGGCCTCGGCGACGAGGACTTCCGCGCGTACCTCGAGGCGAAGTACGGCGCCTGACGCGCGGTGATCAGCTGGAGTGCCAGGAAAGCCGCAGCGCGGCGGACGGTGCGCAACTCGCGGCGGCGAATCGTTCCCCTCCCGCGTGTCGTTCGTCGCGTGGTTCATCCAGGCGAACCAGAGCTGCCGCGCCGTCAACCTCACTGGCGAGATTTCGCGCCGGCCCCTCTCCTCGCGTCGCGGCGACGGCTTACGCGCCTCGAAGCGGCGAGCGGTGCGCGCTGGACGCCGTATGCCCCGCGACCCGCGCTGCGCGAGCGCAATCGTGACCAACGTGGGCGCGTCACGTGCTGCCTCCGCGCCGAGCCGCCATGCTCCCCACGGGGCGGGGGTAAGCCGATCACGCTGCGCTGCCGCCCGCGTGCGGTCACCGCCTCGCGTTCGCCTCGCGCCGGCGGACGCGGTCTCCACCGCGCGTCACCGGCCGCCTGCCAACGTCCGCCGCCACGACGCCGGCCCGCGTCACCCCCGCGGCCAGCGCCACCCCACGATGTCCGCGGGGTCGACGCCCTCCTCGTGGGCGTACGTCACGCACGCGATCTGGCGGTCGCGGAAGCGCTGCTTGGCGTGGGCGCCGACGGCCTGCAGGCGCGGCACGCGGTCGATGACGTCCATCGCGAGGCTGAAGCGATCGATCTGGTTGTCGATCGCGAGCTCGAGCGGGGTGTTGATGCTCCCCTTCTCCTTGTAGCCGCGCACGTGGAGGTTCTCGTGGTTCCTCCGCCGGTAGGCGAGGCGGTGCACGAGCCAGGGGTAGCCGTGGAAGTTGAAGATGACGGGCGCGCTCGCCGTGAAGATCGAGTCGAAGTCGGTGTCGGACAGGCCGTGCGGGTGCTCCGACGCGGGCTGGAGCCTGAACAGGTCCACCACGTTCACGAAGCGGAGCCGGAGGTCGGGGAAGGCCTCGCGGAGGAGCGCCGTCGCCGCGAGCGCCTCCAGCGTCGCGACGTCGCCGGCGCAGGCCATGACGACGTCCGGCTCGCGGCCGTCGTCGGTGCTTGCCCAGTCCCAGATGCCGATGCCCTTCGTGCAGTGCGCGATCGCCTGGTCCATCGGCAGGTACTGCAGGTGAAGCTGCTTGTCGATGACGATCACGTTCACGTAGCGCTCGCTGCGCAGGCAGTGATCGGCGACGGAGAGGAGGCAGTTCGCGTCGGGCGGCAGGTAGATGCGCGTCACCGCCGCGCTCTTGTTCACCACCACGTCGAGGAAGCCCGGGTCCTGGTGCGTGAAGCCGTTGTGGTCCTGCCGCCACACCGTCGACGTGACGAGGAGGTTCAGGGAGGCGATGCGCTCGCGCCAGCGCAGGCGGTCGCTCATCGCGAGCCACTTCGCGTGCTGGTTGAACATCGAGTCGATGATGTGGACGAAGGCCTCGTACGACGACAGGAGCCCGTGGCGCCCGGTGAGGACGTAGCCCTCGAGCATCCCCTCCAGCGTGTGCTCCGAGAGCATCTCGACGACCCGCCCGTCCGGCGCGAGCTCGCCGCCGTCGGCGTCCTCGGGGAGCGTGGCCGCGAGCCACAGCTTGCGCGAGGCCTCGTACAGCGCGTCGAGGCGGTTCGAGGTGTTCTCGTCGGGGCCGAACACGCGGAACGTCGCCGGGTTCGCGCGCATGACGTCGCGCAGGAACGCGCCGAGGGGGCGCGTGTTCTCGGCGGCGCTGCCGCCCGGCGCCTCGACGGGGACGGCGTAGCGGCGGAAGTCGGGCAGCTCGAGCGGCTTCTTGAGCGAGCCGCCGTTCGCGTGCGGGTTCGCGCCCATGCGCCGGGCGCCCCTGGGCGGGAAGTCGCGCACCGCGGCGACCGGGGCGCCCTTCGCGTCGAAGAGCTCCTCCGGCCGGTAGCTGCGGAGCCACGTCTCGAGGGCGCGCAGCCGGACCGGATCGTCCTTCACGCGGGCGATGGGGACCTGGTGCGCGCGCCAGGAGCCCTCGAGCGCGTGGCCGTCGAGCACCGCCGGCGCGGTCCAGCCCTTCGGCGCGCGCAGCACGATCATCGGCCAGCGCGGCCGGCTCGCGACGCCGCTCTTCCGCGCCTCGCCCTGCGCGCTGCGGATCGCGTCCACGCAGCGGTCGAGCGTCGCCGCCATCGCCTGGTGCATCGTCGCGGGGTCGGACCCCTCGACGAGGAACGGCGTCCAGCCGCAGCCGCGGAAGAGGCTCACGAGCTCGTCGTTCGAGATGCGCGCGAGCAGCGTCGGGTTGTTGATCTTGTACCCGTTGAGCGACAGCACCGGCAGCACCGCGCCGTCGCGCACCGGGTTCAGGAACTTGTTCACGTGCCAGGAGGTGGCGAGCGCGCCGGTCTCGGCCTCGCCGTCGCCCACCACCGCCGCGACCACGAGGTCGGGGTTGTCGAACGCCGCGCCGCAGGCGTGCGAGAGCACGTAGCCGAGCTCACCGCCCTCGTGGATCGAGCCCGGCAGCTCCGGCGTGCAGTGGCTGCCGATCCCTCCGGGGAAGGAGAAGTCCCTGAAGAAGCGCTTCAGCCCCGCCTCGTCGAGGCTCCGGTCGGCGTAGACCTCGGAGTAGGTGCCCTCGAGGTAGACCGGGCCGAGCACGCCGGGGGCGCCGTGCCCGGGCCCCGCGAGGAAGATCGCGTCGAGGTCGCGGGCGCGGATGACGCGGTCGAGGTGCGTGTAGACGAAGGACAGGGCCGGGCTCGCGCCCCAGTGGCCGAGGAGCCGGTTCTTCACGTGCTCGGGGCGGAGCGGCTCGCGCAGGAGCGCGTTGTCGCGCAGGTAGATCATCCCCGCCGCGAGGTAGTTGCAGGCGCGCCAGAACGCGTCGAGCTGGCGCAGCTCGTCGGCGCCGAGCGGCGCGCCCGCCGCGGTGGCGCGCGCCGGTCCGAACGCGGACCCCGGCACGGAGCCGTCCTCCACGGAAGTCTTCACGGTCACGGTGGTCTCCCCTCGGCGCGAGACCCTCCACGCTTACTGCGAGCGAAGCGGCCCCTCACGCCGAAAATGATCGGCCGCCCGCCCGCCGAGAAACCGCTCAACCCGGGGGCGTCAGGTCCAGGCGAGCGGGTACCTCCCGGCGTCGAGCGTGCGCGAGAGGATCGTCTCGCGCAGCGCCGTGACGTCGAGCGGCTCCTCGTCGACGAGCTTGCGCAGCGCCGCGAGGTGCGCCCGGCAGCGGGGCGCGTCGGCGACCGTCGCCCGCAGCGCGCGCTTCGCGTGGGTATGGGCGCGCTCGTGGCTCTCGAGGGCGAAGAGCTTCACGCACGCCAGGGCGGCGGGATCGAGCGCGCCGCGGCGGGCCGCCTGGAGCGCGCGCCCGACGGCGCTGTCGGCCGCGTACGCCTCGATGGCGACGTCGGCGAGCGCGGCGAGCACCTCCTGCCGCTCCGCCAGCGCCGGGCCGAAGGTCTCGATCGCGGCCTGGAGCGCGTAGGCCATCATGTACTTCGTGAGCTCGGCGGTGCGCGCCTCGCGGGCGAGCGGCCCGGGGACGGGGCGCGGCAGGTCGCCCGTCTCGAGCGCGCGCGTCACGGTCCCGGCGAGATCGAGGAGCGGGAAGGCGCCCTTCATCGCGCGCCGGAGCAGCGTCCCCGGCACGAGCATGCGGTTGATCTCGTTCGTGCCCTCGAAGATCCGGTTCACCCGGTTGTCGCGGTAGACGCGCTCGATGGGGAACTCCTCGACGAACCCGTACCCGCCGTGGATCTGCAGGACCTCGTCGGCGGCGGCGGCGAGCGCCTCGGAGCCCCACACCTTCAGGATCGACGCCTCGACGCTGTACTCCTCGACCGCCGCGATGAGGTCGCGGTCGTGCTCGGGGGTGCCGTGCGGCGCCGCCGAGCGCGCGGCGCGGGCGTCGATGAGGCCGGTCGTGCGGGAGCTCATCGCCTCGCCGGCGTAGATCGCCGCGACGATGCGCGCGAGCTTCTCGCGGATGAGCCCGAGCGCGGCGATGGGCTGGCCGAAGGCCCTGCGCTCCTTCGCGTACTCGACGCCGAGCTGGAGCACGCCGCGGCACCCGGCGATGCAGGCGACGCCCAGCTTCAGCCGGCCGATGTTGAGGATGTTGAACGCGATGCGGTGCCCCTTCCCCGCCTCGCCGAGCAGGTTCTCGACCGGGATACGGGCGCCCTCGAAGACGAGCGGGCAGGTCGAGGACCCGCGGATGCCCATCTTGTGCTCCTCGGGCCCCACGCTGAATCCCGGCGCGCCGCGCTCCACGATGAAGGCGCTGAAGCGCTCGCCGTCGATCTTCGCGAACACGATGAACACGTCGGCGAACCCGGCGTTCGTGATCCACTGCTTCGAGCCGTCGAGGATCCAGCTCCTGCCGTCGGGCGAGAGCACGGCGCGCGTGCGCGCGGCGAGGGCGTCGGAGGCGGAGGAGGCCTCGCTGAGCGCGTAGGCGGCGATCCACTCGCCCGACGCGAGCTTCGGGAGATAGCGCCGCTTCTGCGCCTCGGTGCCGAAGTAGACGATGGGGAGCGTCCCGATCCCCGCCTGCGCGCCGAAGCTCACCGACCACGAGCCGAGCTTCGCCATCGCCTCGGTGACGAGCATGGTGGTGGTGAGGTCCTGGGCGAGCCCGCCGTAGGCCTCCGGCACGTCGAGGCCGAGGAACCCGAGCTCGCCCGCCTCGCGCAGGAGCGAGCGCAGGAACGCGAGGTCCTTTCCCTCGATGCGCTGGGCGTTCGCGAGGACGCGCTCGATGCTGAACCGCTGCGCGGCGTCGTGGAAGGCGCGCTGGTCCTCGCTCAGATCGGCCGGCGTGCGGATGCGCCCTTCGCCGGCGGGGGTGAGGAGGAAGCCGCCGCCGGGGGGGAGCGGCTCGGGCTCGGGCGTCTCTTCGGACATCGTGCGCCTCCGTCGATGCTTCGAGTCGAGGGCCTTCTCATGGTGGCCCTGCCGTGGCGGAGGGTCAACGCACGCGGTGGCGCGCGCGTCACGGCCAGGCGGGCGCGCCGTCGCCGTGCCAGTCGGCCGTCACCTCGAGCCACATGGCGAGCCCGGCGAAGCGTCCGAAGGGCGCGTACCAGCGCGCGAACGTCGCGTCGGCGGGCACCCGGCGCTTGCCGCGCAGGCGCGCCAGCTTGGCGCGCGTCCACGAGTCGAGCGCGAGGTGATCGTAGCGGCCGAGGAGGCGGAGGAGGTGCTCGGTCGCGTACGGCCCGAAGCCGCCGAGGGACCGGATGCGGCGGGCGAGGTCGTCCGTCGCCAGCGCCGGGTCGCGAAACGCCTCGAGGTCGAGCGCGCCGGACGCCACCTCGCGCGCGAGCGCGGCGAGGAACGGGGCGCGGTAGCCGGAGCGGATGGTGTCCCGGTAGAAGCGCTCGCCCTCGGCCGCCATCGCCTGGGGCGTGGGGAACGTCCGCTCCCCGAGCGGCGCGGGCTCGCCGAGGTGGCGCACGAGGTTCGTCGCCATGGCGCGGGTGAGCGCCCAGGTGCAGTTCGTGGTGAGGAGCGTCTTCACCGCGTCCTCGAACACCGTGGGCGAGCGCAGGAGCCGCCCAGCGCCGCGCGCGACCGCCCAGGCGAGCGACGGAGGCGGCGCCTTCGCCGGCGGCGCCGCCGCGAGCGCCTCGACCGCGCGGTAGAACGGCCCGAGGTCCTCGTCGAGGGCGAGGCAGGTGCGCACCTGCGCGCGGGCCTCCGCCACCTCCGCGGCGCCGAGGCGTCCCTCGGCGGTGAGGCGCAGCGCGAGGCCGCCGCCGGGCTCCACGCGCTCCGCCACCTCCGCCCGGACGGCGCGCCCGCCCGAAAGGCGCAGCGGACGCGCGAGCACCTTGCGCCCGGCGTCCCAGGTCCATGGCGGCAGGTCGTAGAAGCCGTGGCTGCGGACGGTCAGCTCGAGGTCGAATGGGACCGGCGTCTCCACGGCTCCCCTTCCGGGTCGTTGCCGACGTTTGACCGGACGTGTGCTCAATGGGCGGTCCGCCGCACACCCGTTTCT
>JBJMQK010000005.1:0-3584 GCA_045802735.1 Anaeromyxobacteraceae bacterium
TCACCGCGGGGGTCGTCGTCGCCGCGGTCGCGGCGCTGCGCGACGCGCAGGGCGTCTTCGCGCGCACCGGCGGGACGCACGGAGCCGCGGCGCACGACGCCGTCGGCGAGCGGCTCGTCGCGCGCGAGGACGTCGGGCGACACAACGCCGTGGACAAGGTGGTGGGCGCGCTCCTGCGCGAGCGCCGCGTGGGCGCGCGCCTGGCCCAGGGCGCCGCGCCGCCCGCCCTGCTCGTCGTGAGCGGACGGGCGAGCTTCGAGATGGTCCAGAAGGCGGCGCGCGCCGGCATCGCGGTCCTCGCGAGCGTCTCGGCGCCGACGACGCTCGCGGTGGACCTCGCCGAGTCGGCGAACATGACCCTCGCCGGGTTCGTGCGAGGGTCATCACTGAATGTCTATACGCACCCGGAGCGCGTGGTGGCCTGACCGGGCGGGCTACTTCGACGACGACGAGGAGTCCTTCTTCGCGCTCTGGACCTCGATCTTCGTCGCGGTCGGGCCGTCGCCGGAGTCCTGGTACGACGCGCGGACCTGCGCGCCCTCCTGGAGGTCGGACGGCGACGCCTTCTGACCGTCGATCATCACGCTCGTCTGCCCGTTGAGCTTGAGGTCCATCGACTTGCCGTCCTGCGTCTCGACGGCGAGCGTGTCGCTCCCCGCCTTCTTCACGCGCCCGTCGAGCGACTGCTGGCTCTGCGACTTCACGCCCTGCGCCGTGCTGGCGGTCGCCTGCTCTGCCTGCTGCTGCGCCTGCTTCTCGGCCTGGGCCGCCTGCTGCGCCGCCTGCGACTGCTGCTGCTGCGCCTTCGAGACCTGCTCTTGCGACTGCTGCGACTGCTGCGACGCTTGCTGCGACTTCTGCTGCGCCTGCTGCTGCAGTGATTGCGCCTTCTGCTGCTCCTGCTGCTCCTTCGTGCGCGCGTCGGAGAGCTTCTTCTGGGCGTCGATGACGTCCTGGTGCGCCTTGTCGGCCTTCTTCTGCTGCTCGGTCGCCTTCTTCTGGGCGTCCTGCGCGTCCGACAGCGCCTTCGATGACTGCTCCTGCGCGCTCTGGATCTGCTTGTCCGTCTGCTTCTGCTGCTGCTTCTGGGCGTCGTCGCCCGACGACGCCTGCGACGACGAGCTCGAGGACGGGTCCGTCGACCCGCTGCTCCCGCCCGCCGCCATGAGGAGCCCGGCCATCGGCGCGAGCGCGAAGATCAAGTTCCGTTTCATGACCTCACCTCCCGGTTCGGATGTGGTGCGACCTACCAACGGTGTGCGTCGCCGCTGCAAGGTCAACCGGGGCGGCGGTGCGGCGGTCAGGTCGGCGGGTGTGGTCGATCCGACCGCAACGCTCCACCGGGCGGGCGTTCGCGGTACGATGGCTCGCCTGCCCCACCACGGTGGTGGCGGCCGGCGGCCCTCACCATGGCGAACTGCGAGCCCGCTCCCCGCACCGGCACGGCATCGTTCTCGCGCCTCGCGGCCTCGCCGCTCGGCCTGCTCGCCTTCACCGCCGCGAACGTCGCGCTGTGCAGCGTCGGCTTCGCGCTCACCGCGCCCGGCAGCCGCGTCGCGAGCTTCTGGCCGGCGGCCGGGCTCGTCGTCGGGGCGCTCCTCCTCGCCGAGCCGCGCCGCTGGGCGGTGCTGCTCGTGGCCGGCGGCCTGCCCATGGCGGCGTTCAACGTCGCGCGGGGGCACTCGCCCGCGGTGGTGGCCACGTTCGCGACGACGAACGCGCTCGTGGCGCTCACCTCGGCGTGGCTCACGCGGCGGCGCTGCCGCGGCACTCCGCGCTTCTCCAGGCCGGGCGACGTCCTCGCCTTCATCGTCGCCGGGCCGCTCTGGGCGAGCCTGTGGACGGGCGCGGTGGCGGCCTCGGCGGTCGCGCTGAGCCACGGCGATCACTGGTGGCGGGTGTGGGCCGACCTCTCGGTCGGGACCGCCCTGGGGATGCTGGCCTGCGCCTCGGCCCTGCTCGCCTGGGCGGAGCCGCGCGAGCGGGGCGGCGAGGCCCGCAGCGCCTCCGAGTGCGGGGCGCTCGCGGCGGTCTTCGCGGTCGCGGCGTGGGTGGTGTTCCTCGGGCCCGGGCGCGGCCCGCTCGCGCGGGAGATCCTGCTCGTCCCGGTGCTGGTGTGGACGGCGCTGCGCTTCGGGACGCGCGGCGCGACCGGCATCGGCCTCGTCCTGACCCTCGTCGC
The DNA here is from genome assembly GCA_045802735.1 of Anaeromyxobacteraceae bacterium. GTDB lineage: Bacteria > Myxococcota > Myxococcia > Myxococcales > Anaeromyxobacteraceae > Anaeromyxobacter_A. The sequence goes on from JBJMQK010000005.1 coordinate 2,183, forward strand.
GCTCTCCGCGACCGTCGCCGGCCGTGGCGTCTTCAGCGCGCACGGCGCGTCGCCGGCGGCGGCGACGGTCGACGCGCAGCTCTTCTGCTTCGTCATGATGGTCACGGGGCTCCTCATGGCGAGCATCGTCGAGGACCGCCGCCGCGGCTCCGAGGCGCTGCGCCGCAGCGAGGAGAAGTACCGGCTCCTCGTCGAGAACCAGACCGATCTCGTGGTGAAGGTCGACGCCGAGGGGCGCTTCCGGTTCGTGAGCCCGAGCTACTGCAGGACGTTCGGCAAGGCGGAGGCGGAGCTGCTCGACAACGGGTTCATGCCGCTCGTCCACGAGGACGACCGGGAGGCGACGGCGCGCGCCATGGAGGCGCTCTGCCGCCCGCCGCACACCGCCTACATGGAGCAGCGCGCGCTCACCGTCGACGGCTGGCGGTGGTTCGCCTGGCTCGACACCGCGGTCCTCGACGCGCGCGGGCAGGTGATGGAGATCGTCGGGGTGGGGCGCGACATCACCGACCGGCGCGAGGTGGAGGACCGGCTGCGCCAGTCGGAGAAGCTCGAGGCGATCGGCCGGCTCGCGGGCGGGATCGCCCACGACTTCAACAACCAGCTCACGGCCATCCTGAACGGCGCCGAGCACCTCACCGCGGCCCTCGGGCGCGACCGCGCGCTGCGCGCGGTGGCGACGACGATCCGCGACGGGGCGCTGCGCTCGGCGGCGCTCACCCGCGAGCTGCTCGCGTTCGCCCACAAGCAGCCCTCCCGGTGCGTCGTCATGGACGTGCACCTCATCGTGGAGGAGGTCGTCGCGCTCCTCGCGCGCGGCATCGACAAGCGCATCGCGATCTCGGTGCGGCTCGGGGCGGCGCCGGCGCTGGCGAGCGGCGATCCCGACCGCGTGCACGCGGCGCTGCTCAACGTGGCGCTCAACGCCCGCGACGCGATGCCCGGGGGCGGCGCGCTCGCCTTCGAGTCGCGCGTGGTCGAGCTCGACGCCGAGCGCTGCGCGGCGATGCCGTTCGACCTCGCGCCCGGGCCTCACGTCGAGGTCTGCGTCCGGGACAGCGGCGTGGGCCTCACCGCCGAGGCGCGCGCGCACCTCTTCGAGCCGTTCTTCACGACGAAGGGGCTCGGCAAGGGCTCGGGGCTCGGCCTCGCGGCGGTGTATGGCACGATGCGCGCGCACCGCGGCGCCGTCACGGTGACCGGCGCCGAGCCGCAGGGGACGGCCGTGACGCTGCTCTTCCCGGCGTGCGCGGCCGACGTCGCCCGGCCGTCCGCGTGGGCCGAGCGTCCGGCGGCGCCCGCGTCGGCGGTGCCGCCGCTGCGCGTGCTGGCGCTCGAGGACGAGCTCAACGTCCGGCGCTCGCTCGGCGTGCTGCTGCGCACCGGCGGCCATGAGGTCATC
>JBJMQK010000009.1:0-3101 GCA_045802735.1 Anaeromyxobacteraceae bacterium
TCCACCTCACGCTGCTCCTCGCTGCGCTCGCGCTCGCGCCCGCCCCCGGTGGCGCCGGCGCCGACGTCGCCGCGCTCACACACGCCGCCCGCGCGGCGCGCCTCGCCGACGACATCGGGTGGAAGAAGCTCCTCCACTTCCACGCGCACCTCCTCGGCGACGAGAGCGACGCCGACGGGCCGGGGTTCTTCCTCGCCCGGGACGGCAAGAAGGACCCCGCCGCCGAGCTCGAGGCGACGCTCGAGGCGCTCTTCGCGCCCGTGGGCGAGGGCGGCGCCGCGAAGCACGCGCAGTGCGTCTTCCCGGCGCGGCTCCTCTTCCTCGCCGACCGGCTCGCGATCGATCGCGGCGGCCTGCCGCCCGTCCGCTGCGAGGCGTACGAGGCGTTCCGGGAGCGCATGGACGCGCGCGCGATCACCGCCGTGTTCTCGTCGTACTACCTCAACAACCCGGCGTCGGCGTTCGGCCACACGTTCCTGCGCATCGACCGCGCCGACGGCGCGCGGGCCGGCCGCCACCTCGAGCTCGTCGACTACGGCGTCGACTTCGCCGCCACCGTGGACACCGGGAACGTGCTCCTCTACGCGGCCAAGGGGCTCGCGGGCATGTTCCACGGCGACTGGAGCTATCGCCCGTACTTCTACAAGGTGCGCCAGTACGCCGACTACGAGTCGCGCGACCTGTGGGAGTACGACCTCGACCTCACGCCGCGCGAGGTCGAGACGTTCGTCGCGCACCTCTGGGAGCTGGGCTCGACCTGGTTCGACTACTACTACCTCACCGAGAACTGCTCCTACGGCGTGCTCACCGCGCTCGAGGCGGCGGCGCCGCGGCTCGACCTGCTGCGCCACCTCGGGCCGATCGTCATCCCCGCCGACACGGTCAAGGCGTTCCACGCCCAGCCCGGGCTCGTGCGAGCGGTGCACTTCCGCCCCTCGATCCGCACGCAGTTCGAGGCGCGCGCGGCGCAGCTCGACGCTGCCGAGCGGCGCGCGCTCGAGGCGCTCATCGAGAGCCCCGCCGCGCACCTCGACCCGCTCCCGCCAGCGTCGCAGGCGCACGCGCTCGACGCCGCGCTCGACTACGTCGACCTCTCGAACGCGCACGAGCTGCTCGACGGCGCCGTCACCCCCGCGGCCGACGTGAAGCAGCGGCTCATGGAGCGGCGCAGCGCCCTGCTCGTGCAGAGCGACGAGCTCGCGGTGGCGGCGCCGGAGGCGGCCGGGCCACAGCTCGGGCACGACTCGCTGCGCACCTCCCTCGGCGCGGGCGCCTCCACGCGCAAGGGCCCGCTCACCACGGTCGACGTCCGGCTCGGGCTGCACGACCTCGCCGATCCGGCAGCGGGCTACCCGTCGATGTCGCGGATCGATTTCCTGAGCGTCCGGCTCCGCTACGAGCCCCGCGCCAACGCGCTCGGCGTCGAGGAGGCGACGTTCGCCGACGTCATGTCGCTCGCCGACTTCGGGACCTTCGAGCGGCACCTCTCGTGGAAGGCGCGGCTCGGCGCGACCACGGTCCGCGACGGCGGCTGCAAGGACTGCCTCGCCGGCCTGGTCTCCGCGGGAGGCGGCCTCGCCCAGGTGCTGCTCGGCGGGCGGCTCACCGCCTACGCCACGACCGACGCCGAGCTCCTCGGCACCCCCGCGCTCGTCGGGACGGGCGGCACTGGGCTGCGCCTCGGCGTCGGCCCGGCCGGCGGGCTTCGCCTGCGCGCCGGCGACCGCGTGACGCTCCTCGGCGAGGCGGCGTGGCGCTGGCTCCCCGCCGCGGACCCGGGCTCGACCTACGACCTCCGCCTCGAGGCGCGTTTCCACCTCGCGCGCTGGACCGCCTTCGCCGCGGCGTCGCGCTGGCCGGCGGAGTCGCAGGTGGTCGTGGGGGCCTCGCTGTTCCTGTGACGTCGAGGGCCGCGAGCGTGCAGCCCGCGCGCTGCGGGCCCATGTTGTGGCAGCGATGATGTCGACCCGCAGGAAGAGGCGCCGGCCGGGTTCGAGGAATGCAGCGGACCTGTGGTCCGCGTCTTCCGTGCTCGCCCACCGCTGGGCGATCCTCTGGATGATGGCCACGCACCCCACCCCGGCGCGGCGGCGCGAGGCCCGGCGCATGGTCACCGAGAAGGCCGAGGCCGCCGTCGAGGGGGCGATGGCCATGCAGCGGGAGCTCCTGAGGCAGGCGTACTCGGTGTGGGTGCGCGCGTGGGGCGCCGGCGTCACGCGCCGCTCGCTCGCGCGAGCCGGCGCGCGCCTCGTCGAGTCCGGCGCCGCGCCCGCGCGCCGCCGCCTGCGCGCGAACGCCCGCCGCTTACGGCGGCGGAAGCGGATCTGACGGACGTCACCGCTCCCAGCGATACTCCATCCGCGCCGCCGCCGCGTCGGCGACCTCCGCGCCGGCGAGGCGCGCGACGAGGTGCAGGGCCGCGTCGGTGCCGGCCGAGACGCCCGCGGACGTGACGATGCGGCCCGTGTCCACCCAGCGCCGCTCGCGATCCCACCGCACGTCGGGCGGCGACACGGAGACGACCCACTCGAACGCGCGCCGGTTCGTCGTCGCCTCGAGGCCGGCGAGCGCCCCGGCGGCTGCGAGGAGCGCCGCGCCGGTGCAGACGGAGCACAGCACCTCCACGGAGGCCGCCTCGCGGCGGATGAACGCGAGGAGGCGCTCGTTGCGGTACTCCGTCCGCGTCCCCGGGCCGCCCGGGACGACGAGGACGTCCAGCGGCGGCGCGCGCGAGAGATCGTGGTCCGGCACCGTGCGGACCCCGCCGCGCATCGCGACCGGCTCCAGGGACTCGGCGACGGTGACGACGCGGAACGGCCGCGGGTCACCGGGGCCCGCGCCCGGCCACTCCGCGATGACGAACGCCTCCACCGGCCCGAAGGCGTCGAGCGGCTCGAACTCCGGGAAGAGCAGCAGCCCGACGGTGCGCGTGGCGGGGAAGCTGGTCACGGTGGTCCTCGCTCACATCGCGGCGACGGCGCGCAGGCCCTGCTCGAGGTCCGCGAGGAGGTCGCCCGCGTCCTCGAGGCCCACGGAGAGGCGCAACAGGGCGGGGGGCGCCTCGGGATCCTGCTTGCGGCGCCACTCCACGAGCGACTCCA
>JBJMQK010000029.1:0-4773 GCA_045802735.1 Anaeromyxobacteraceae bacterium
CGCCGCGCGGCGCCCGCCGACGCGAGCCATCGCCGCGCGGCGCTGTCGGCCGTCCTGTGCGTCAGCGAGCGCGCGCTGGAGCGGGCGCGCCGCGACCGCGACGAGGAGGCGCGCGTCGGCGGTCCCGACGCCGCGCAGCGCGCCTACTTCTGGCGCGCAGAGATCCACCGCCTCGAGGAGAACCTCGCCTCGGAGCGGAGCGCGGTGGCCGCCGCCGGGGGGCGGCTCCCCTGCGGCGACCGCCTCGTGTCGCGGCTCGCGCCGTGCGTGGCGCTCCCGCCATCCGAGCAGGAGCTGGACCCGCGCTGCGGCGGCGACCTGGCGCCGTTCCTCCGCGCCGCGCGCTGACGAGCCCGGTGCACCGCGTCGACAGCGTGCCTCGGACCGCCCGCTTGCTCTGCGACAATCCTGCGCACACGGCTGCGATCGGCGCCGCGAGGCCGCAAGGCCTGCGTCGCGCCGCCGCACCCCTCACCCGCGGGCCAGCGCGGTGAGGGAGCACCTGCGCGCCGTTAGCCGTCCTGGACCGCCAACAATCATCGGAATTCCCTGCGTTTCCGGGGCGTGGAAGCCTCCCGCCCACACCGGTGCGCGGCGGCGCCGCTGTCCCCCGGTCGCGGGAGGCACGCCCGTTGCTATGCGTCCGACGAATCCTGGCGCTCCCGTCGATGCGCCGCGGCACCTCTGGGCCGCGGGCGGGGCGCCTTTTGGGCGACGGCCGAGCGCCGCGCCGAGGACGGTGATGCTCCACTCGAGACGCCCCCTTCTCCTCGCCGTCGTCGCGCTCGGCGCGGCGGCAGCCTGCGACGCCTCGCGCCCCGAGCTCGCGACGAGCGCCCCGCTCCCGCTCGAGACGTGCACGCGCTGCCACGGCGACTCCGCGAACGGGAACGCCGCGCCGCCGCGCTCGCTCATGGGCAAGACGGCGACGACGGAGCTGGGCGTCGGCGCGCACCAGTCGCACCTCCACGACAGCGCCATCCGCCAGGCGCTCTCCTGCTCCGACTGCCACGTCGTCCCCGGCCGCGTGGACGAGCCGGGCCACATCGAGGCCGGCCCCGCGAAGCTGACGTTCGGCGAGCTGGCGCAGAAGCGCAACGCGCAGCCGACCTTCACCCGCTCCACGGCGACCTGCTCGTCGGTCTACTGCCACGGCGCGACGCTCGGCGCCGGCGGCACGAACCACGAGCCGCAGTGGACGAAGGTGGACGGGACGCAGGCGGCCTGCGGCACCTGCCACGACCTCCCGCCGAACAACGGCCGCCACCCGAAGCTCGCGAGCGCGCCCGGCGACACCACCGCGTGCTCGGCCTGCCACGTCGAAACGGTGAAGCCGGACGGCACGATCGACGTCGCCGGCGGCAAGCACATCGACGGCCGCATCGAGGTGAAGGGCGCCGGCTGCACCGCCTGCCACGGCGACCCCGACCGCGCCGACCTCGCCGGCGCCGACGTCCGCTTCAAGGCGGCGCCGCCGCGCGACACGACGGGCGCGACCGACACGACCTCGCTCGGCGTCGGCGCTCACCAGGCGCACGTCGCGGGCGGCCCGCTCACGGCGCCGATCGCCTGCGCGAACTGCCACGTCGTCCCGCCCGACACCGAGAACCACCCGGTGGGCGCGAGCGACGCGGAGAAGCTCACGTTCGGGCACGTCGCCGTCTCGGGCGGCGCCGCGCCGCAGTGGAGCCCGGCGACGGCCTCGTGCTCGGCGACCTACTGCCACGGCGCGACGCTCGACGCGGGCGGCACGAACCACACGCCCACCTGGACGAAGGTGAACCAGGGCGAGGCCGCCTGCGGCGCCTGCCACGGCATCCCGCCGCCGCCCGAGACCGGCCACCTCCAGTCGACGAACTGCGGGAGCTGTCACCCCGGGTACACGTCGTCGAGCGTGAACCTCGCGCTCCACGTGAACGGCGTCGTCGACGTCGGCAACCTGACCTGCACCTCCTGCCACGGCGACCCGGCGCGCGCCGCGGTCGCGGGCGCCGACCCCCGCGTCCAGGCGGCGCCGCCCACCGACACGCACGGCAGCAGATCGTCCGACGTGGTGGGGGCGCACCAGGCGCACGTGAACAACCCGTCGGGCCTCACGGCGCCGATCCAGTGCGCCGAGTGCCACGTCGTCCCCACCTCGACGGCGGCGTCGGCGACGCACCGGAACGGCAGCCCGACCATCCAGTTCGGCGGCCGCGCGGTCGCTGGCGGGTCGGCGCCCGCCTGGAACGCGACGAGCCTCACCTGCGCCTCGACGTACTGCCACGGCAACTTCCCTGGCGGGAAGGCCGCGACGATGACGTGGAACAAGGCCGGCACGACCTGCACCACCTGTCACTCCGCACCGCCCGCGAGCGGCCTCCACCAGAAGCACATCAAGGAAGGCCGCGTGTGCAGCGACTGCCACGGCGCGGGCTACGCCTGGAACGGCAGCACCGGGACGGTGAACCGCGGGACGCACGTCGACGGCACGGTCACGGTGACGAACCGGATCACGAGCTGGGACCCGAAGACGGGCGCGTGCGTGGGCTGCCACGGCGCGAACAACTGGTTCAATCCGCGCGACTGAGCTGCGTAGCATCGCTGCATTGCACGCCTCACGACGGCGGGTGCCCTCCGGGGCGCCCGCCGTTTTCGTCCGGGCCCTTCGACTCCGCACCCGCTCCGCGGGTGCTACGCTCAGGGTGAACGGAATGGGATGATCCGTTCGCGCTGAGCGTAGCGCGCAGCGCGGAGTCGAAGCGCCCGCTCCTGACCGGCGCCTTCAGGGCGCGCTCGCCTCACATCACCGCACACGCCCCGCGACATTTCGTCACCATGCGTGATCCCCGTCAACGACCCACGATCGTGGGGCTGCCACATTTCGCCGCACACGCGTGTCCCCTGTCCATGGGGCACCGGCCGGAGGAACAGGCATGCGCAACCACCGACTCGGCGCCGTCGCTCTGGCGATGTCCCTCGCCCTCGCCGCCTGCGGCGACGCCGCGCGCCCGCGCGTCGCCTCCAGCGGCGGAGCGCCGTCCGGCGCGACCGATCCCGCCGCGCTCGCAGCGTGCACGCGCTGCCACGGCGACGCGACGAACGGCAACGCCGCGCCGCCGCGCTCCGTCGCCGGCGCGACGGCGGCGTCCGCGGTCGGCGTCGGCGCGCACCAGCAGCACCTCCACGACAGCGCGTTCCGCAAGGCGGTCGCCTGCGCCGAGTGCCACGTCGTCCCCGCCGCGGTCACCGACGCCGGTCACATCGACGCTGGGCAGGCTTCGCTCGCGTTCGGCGCGCTCGCCACGGCGAACGGTGCCGCGCCGGCGTGGGACCGCACCTCCGCGACGTGCAGCGGCGTCTACTGCCACGGCGCGACGCTCACGGGCGGCGGGAAGCCGACGCCGGCCTGGACGGGCGCCGCGTCGCTCACCTGCTCGAGCTGCCACGGGTTCCCGCCGGCGAGCGGTCACCCCACGGTGAACGTCAGCGCGGGTGCGGCGGCTTGCAACGGCTGCCACCCCGGCACCGTCCTCGCGAGCGGCGCGATCGACGTCGCGCGCGGCCTGCACATCAACGGCACGGTGGATCTCGGCAGCGGCGCGGGCGGCGGCTCCTGCACGGCCTGCCACGGCGACGCCGCGCGCGTCGCGGTCGCGGGGGCCGACGCGAACGTCAAGGCCGCGCCGCCGGCGACCGCGACCGGCGCCTCGCCGGGCGCGCACCAGGCGCACGTGAACGGCGGGGCCGCGGCCGTGCTGCACGCGCCGTACGCCTGCGCCGAGTGCCACGTCGTCCCGACCGCGGTGCCGCACTCCAATGGCACGGTCGACATCGTGTTCGGCGCGAGCGCGAAGGTGGGCGGCGCGGCGCCCGCCTGGAACGCGACGGCGGGCTCGTGCGCGGCGACGTACTGCCACGGCACGCTGCCCGGCGCGGACGCCAAGTACGGCCTCGCCGCGGCGCCGACGTGGGCGAACGCGGCCAGCGGCCAGTGCGGGACCTGCCACGGGATCCCGCCGGCCGGCGCGACGGGCCACCCGCAGCGCACCGACTGCGGCGCCTGCCACGACGGCTACACGCAGACGACGGTGAACCTCGCGCTTCACGTGAACGGCGTGAAGGACGTCTCGAGCACCGCCTGCACCGGGTGCCATGGCGACCCGAACCGCGCCGCGAAGCCCGGCACCGACGGGAACATCAAGGCCGCGCCGCCGGTGGTCGCGTCGAGCCCGACCCCGGGCGCCGGCGCGCACCTCGCGCACGTCTACCAGGCGAACCCGTCGCCGCTCTCGGCACCGCTCGCCTGCAGCGAGTGCCACGTCGTCCCGGCGGACACGGCGCACGCCGGCCAGCCGGTGAACGTCACCTTCGGAACGCTCGCGAAGACGGGCGGCAAGGCGCCCGCGTACAGCACGACGGCGTTCACGTGCGCCTCGACGTACTGCCACGGCAACTTCGCCGGCGGCAACGGCGCGGGGGCGACGCCGGCGTGGAGCGCCGTGGGGCCGCTCGGCTGCACCGCCTGCCACGGTGCGCCGCCGGTGCTGCCGCACCCGCAGAACACCTCCTGCGGCACCTGCCACCCGGGCTACACCGCGACGAGCGTCAACGTCCTCACCCACGTGAACGGCGTCGTCGACCAGACCGGCACCGGCTGTACGCAGTGCCACGGCACCCCGGGCCGCACCACCTACGCCGCCGAGGCCCCGCCCATCGACACGAAGGGCAACACCGTCACCACCTCGCGCGGCGTCGGCGCGCACGCGACGCACCTCACCGCCGGCGGACTCT
>JBJMQK010000056.1:0-6274 GCA_045802735.1 Anaeromyxobacteraceae bacterium
GATGCTCCTCCTGCTCCTCGGCGCCGGCGCGGTCTACCTCCTCCTCGGGGATCTCGAGGAGGCCCTGGCGCTCCTCTTCTCCGTGTTCGTCGTGGTCGCGATCACGCTCGTCCAGGAGCGGAAGACCGAGCGCGCCGTCGCGGCGCTGAGGGACCTCTCGAGCCCGCGCGCCCTCGTCATCCGCGAGGGCGCGCGCCGGCGGATCGCCGGGCGCGAGGTCGTCCGCGGCGACGTGCTCGTGCTCGCCGAGGGCGACCGCATCCCGGCCGACGCGGCGCTCCTCGCCGCGTCGCACCTCGAGGTGGACGAGTCGCTCCTCACCGGCGAGTCGGTGCCGGTGCGCAAGCGCGCCGCGCCGGGGCGCCCCGCCGACGCCCGCCCCGGCGGCGACGATCGACCGTACGTGTACGCGGGCACCCTCGTCGTGCGCGGGACCGGCCTCGCCGAGGTGGTCGCCACCGGACCGCGCAGCGCCATGGGGCGCATCGGCACGTCGCTCGGCGAGCTCGAGACGGGGAACACGCCGCTGCAGGACGAGATCGCGCGCATCGTGAAGATCGTCGCGAGCGCGGGGCTCTTCCTCTGCGCCGCGCTCGTCGTGCTGTACGGGCTCACCCGCGGCGGCTGGCTGCAGGGCTTCCTCGCCGGCATCGCGCTCGCCATGGCGGTGCTCCCGGAGGAGTTCCCGGTCGTCCTCACGATCTTCATGGCGCTCGGGGCGTGGCGCATCTCGCGGAGCCGCGTGCTGACCCGTCGCCTCCCCGCGATCGAGGCGCTCGGGGCCGCGACGGTGCTCTGCACGGACAAGACCGGCACGCTCACCGAGAACCGGATGACCGTGGCGCGGCTCTGGGCCCCGGGGACGCTCCACGCCGTCGGCCACGGGCCGCTCCCCGAGGCGGTGCACGAGGTGGTGGAGTTCGGGATCCTCGCGAGCCAGCGCGACCCGTTCGACCCGATGGAGAAGGCGTTCCACCGGCTCGGGGCGGCGGCGCTCGCCGGGACCGAGCACCTCCACGCGACCTGGCAGCTCGTGCGCGAGTACCCGCTCTCCCCCGAGCTGCTCGCGGTGTCGCACGCCTGGCGCTCACCCGACGGCGAGCGCCTCGTCGTCGCCGCGAAGGGCGCGCCCGAGGCGATCGCCGACGTGTGTCACCTCCCCCGCGCCGAGGCGGCGGAGGTCCAGGCCGAGGTCCGGAGGATGGGCGCGGACGGGCTGCGCGTCCTCGCCGTGGCGCGCGCCTGGGCGCCGGGCGGCGCGCTCCCGCCTGGCCAGCACGACTTCGACTTCGAGCTGGTGGGCCTCGTCGGGCTCGAGGACCCGGTGCGATCGGGCGTCGCGGCCGCGGTCGCCGAGTGCAGAGGCGCCGGCGTGCGAGTCGTGATGATCACCGGCGACGCGCCCGACACCGCGCGCGCCATCGCGCGCCAGGTGGGGCTGCCCGAGGAGGAGACCGTCCTCACCGGCAAGGACCTCGACGCGTTCTCCGACGAGGAGCTGCGCCGGCGGGTCCACCGCACCGCCGTGTTCGCGCGCGCGGTCCCGAGCAGAAGCTGCGGCTCGTGCAGGCGCTCCGCGCCGAGGGCGAGGTGGTGGCGATGACGGGCGACGGCGTGAACGACGCGCCGGCCCTGAAGGCGGCGCACATCGGCATCGCGATGGGCGCGCGCGGCACCGACGTCGCGCGCGAGGCGGCCGCCCTCGTCCTCACCGACGACGACTTCGGCTCGATCGTGGCGGCGGTGCGCCTCGGCCGGCGCATCTACGACAACCTGCGCCGCGCCATGGCCTACGTCCTCGCGGTGCACGTCCCGGCGGCGGGCCTCGCGCTCGTGCCGGTGCTCCTCGGCTGGCCGCTCGTGCTCTTCCCGGTCCACATCGTGTTCCTCGAGCTCATCATCGACCCGGCCTGCTCGATGGCGTTCGAGGCCGAGCCGGGCGATCCCGCCCTCATGCTGCGCCCGCCGCGCAAGGCCGGGGCGAGCCTCTTCGACTGGCGGCTCGTCACGGTGTCGCTCGCGCAGGGCGCCGGGCTCCTCGCCGCGACGCTCGTCTCGTTCCGGGTCGGCCTCGACCACACCGGCTCGGAGGACGCCGGGCGGACGCTGGCGTTCACGACCCTCATCGCCGGGAACGTCGCGCTCATCCTCGTGAACCGCTCGTGGAGGCGGAGCGTGCTCGCGACGCTCGGCCGCCGCAACATCGCGTCCTGGGCGGTCGTCGTCGCGGCGACGCTCACGCTCCTGCTCGCCTTCTGGGTGCCCTTCCTCCAGCGGCTCTTCCGCTTCGGGCCGGCGAGCGCCGACGACCTCGCCGTCGCGGCGGGCGCCGGCGTGCTGTCGCTCGCCTGGTTCGAGGTGCTGAAGCTCGCGAGGACGCGCTGGCTGCAGGCGGCGTGAAGGCGCGCGCTCGCCGCCGCGCGTCACCCTCCGTCACGTCCGCTTCTTCATCTCGGCGCGCACCTTCTTGAGGTTCTTCTGCGCGAGCGCGACGGCGTCCTCCGCCATGTCGAGCGTCTCCGCGGCGACGCTCTTCACCGTCTTCCCCGCCGTGGTGGCGAGCGCGCGGCCGGCCTCCTCGAGCTTCAGCCCGATGGCCTTGAGGTCATTGATGAGGTCCTTCGCGTCGATCTTGTTCGCCATGGGCGACCTCCCGTGAACCAGCTTACGCCATGCGGGCGAGGCCGCGGCGGGCGTTCCGGGGCGGCGCAAACGGCCGCACCCGGAGCGGGCGACCCCGGCGGGCACGCGATCGCCTGGCCCGTTCGATGAGGCCCCAGCGAGGCGGGGCGAAGGTGGGTTCTCCGGGACAGACCCCGGGATGCGCGCGGGTGCGCCCCCGGCCAAGGAGGCTTCATGAGTGCCATGTCGCAGCGGGTGGTCGGGAGCGACGCGCCGAGGCTCTACCTCCCCGGGCTCATCACCACGCTGTAGCCCGGCGGAGGCTCGTGGCGGCTCATCGCGCAGCGCCGACGGTCGTCCGCTACGGCACGCCCGCCGGGCGCTGGGTGCTCGTCGCGACCGTGCTCGGCTCGGCCATGGCGTTCATCGACGCCACCGTCGTGAACATCGCGCTGCCGCGCATCGCCGCGAGCCTCCACGCGGACGCCGCGGGGCTGCAGTGGACGATCAACGGCTACACGTTGAGTCTCGCCTCGCTCATCCTCCTCGGCGGCTCGCTCGGCGACCGCCACGGCCGGCGGCGGATCTTCGGCCTCGGGGTGGGCTGGTTCGCCGCGGCGTCGCTCCTGTGCGGGCTCGCGCCGACGATCGAGCTGCTCGTCGCCGCGCGCGTGCTGCAGGGCGTGGGCGGCGCGCTGCTCACGCCGGGCGCCCTCGCCATCCTGGAGGCGTCGTTCCACCCGCAGGATCGCGGGCGCGCCATCGGCGCGTGGTCGGGCCTCGGCGGCATCGCCGGCGCGGCCGGCCCGTTCCTCGGCGGCTGGCTCGTGCAGGTCGCGAGCTGGCGCCTCGTGTTCCTCGTGAACGTCCCGGTCGCGGCGGTGATCGCAGCCGTGGCGCTCCGCCACGTGCCGGAGACCCGCAACCCCGGCGCCGCCCGCCGGCTCGACGTCCTCGGGGTCGTCACCGCCGCCCTCGGGCTCGCCGGGCTCACCTATGGCTTCACCGCGTGGCCGGCCCTGGGTCCCACCGCGCCGGTCGTGCTCGCGGCGCTGGCGCTCGGCGTCGCCGGCGTCCTCGGCTTCGTCCTCGCCGAGCGGCGCTCCGCGCACCCGATGCTGCCGCTCGAGGTGTTCGCCTCGCGCGCCTTCACCGCGGCGAACCTCGTCACGTTCGCCGTGTACGCCGCGCTCGGCGGCGTGCTGTTCCTCGTCGTGCTGAACCTGCAGGTCGTCGCCGGGTTCTCGCCGCTCGCGGCGGGGACCGCGCTCCTCCCGCTCACGCTGCTCATGCTCCTCCTCTCGGCGCGCGCGGGCGCGCTCGCGCAGCGGATCGGCCCGAGGCTCCCCATGACGATCGGCCCCCTGGTCTGCGCCGGGGCGCTCCTCCTCTTCGCGCGCGTCGCGGCCGGCGCGTCGTATGCACGACACGTGCTCCCCCCCGTGCTGGTGCTCGGACTCGGGCTCGCGCTGACCGTCGCGCCGCTCACGGCGACGGCGCTCGGCGCGCTCGACGACCGCCATGCCGGCATCGCGAGCGGCGTGAACAACGCCGTCGCGCGCGCCGCGGGGTTGCTCGCGGTCGCCGTGCTGCCGCTCGCGGCCGGGCTCGGGCGCGGGAACCTCACCGACCCGGCCGCCCTCGCGCCCGCGTACCGGACCGCGATGCTCCTCTGCGCCGGGCTCCTCCTCGCCGGCTCGGCCATCGCGTTCGCCGGCATCCCGGCGAAGCCGCTCGTGAAGCCCTCGGTCGAAGGTCGAGCACCCGGCGGCTCACTCACAACCGCTTCACCACCTCCTGCGGATACGTCTTCGCGTCGACCTTCGGGCTCCACTCCTTCACCTTACCGTCCGGGCCGATGACCACGCCGACGCGCTGCGCGTTGGCGGCGATCGACGAGGGCGCGGCGCCATAGGCGAGCCCGAGCTTCCGCTCGGTGTCGCAGAGGAGCGGGAAGTTGAACGCGTACTTCTCTGCGAACGCGCGGTTCTCCGCCGCCGTGTCGAAGCTCACCCCGAACACGACCGCGTTCTTGCGGTCGAGCTCTGCCTTGAGGTCGCGGAACCCGCAACCCTCGGCCGTTCAACCAGGGGTGTCGGCCTTGGGGTAGAACCAGAGCACGACCGTCTTGCCGCGCAGCGCCGCGAGGGAGACGTCGTTGCCGAGGTGGTCCTTCACGGTGAAGTCGGGTGCCGGGTCGCCGGGCTGGAGCATGCGTCGATCCTCCGGGACATCGCCTAACGCGAGGGCCGGCGCGCGGCGAGGCTCAGGTGAGCGTCGCCCGGATCAGTGCTTCTCGCCGGTGGCCGGCGCTTCCCGCTCCGCCCCCGGCCGGTGCTCCAGCATGTCGACGCGCCGCTCCACGTCGTCGATCGTCTGCCCGAGGTCGTCGAGCGGACGGTCGAACTCGTGGCGCTTCATCACGACCGTCGGAGAGACCCACTCCCGCACCGCGTGGACGGCGTCCTTCACCACGGACACTTCCTTCTCGATGAGCTCACGCAACATGACCGCACCTCCGGGCCGAATTGTGCGCCTCGCTCGCACGTCCGGACGCGTCCGGAAGGGTTTCGCGCCAGTGGTATTTGCGCGCACCGCGTGCCCCCCCGCGTGCGCCGTCGCGCAGCGCCGCTTAGGTGCGGGCCCATGCCCGCGTCCCCCACCGCCGCCCTCCTCGCCGACGCCGCCCGGCGCGCCGCCGCCTACCTGGACGGCCTCGGCGGACGATCCGTCACGCCCTCTGCGGAGGCCGTCGCGGCGCTCGCGGCGCTCGACGTGCCGTTCCCGGAGGCCGGGGTGCCTGCGAGCGCCGTCGTGGAAGAGCTCGATCGCCGCATCTCGCCGGCGACGATGGCGGTCGCCGGACCGCGCTTCTTCGGCTTCGTGATCGGCGGGTCCCTGCCCGCGACGGTGGCGGCGAACCTCCTCGCGACCGCCTGGGACCAGAACTCGGCGAAGTGGCTGGTCGCGCCGGGCACCGCCGCAGTCGAGAAGGTGGCGCTGCGCTGGACGCTCGAGGCGCTGGGGCTCCCGCCCTCGGTCGCGGGCGGCTTCGTGACCGGGGCGACGGTCGCGAACTTCACCGCGCTCGCGGCGGCGCGGCACGCGGTGCTCGCGCGCGCGGGCTGGGACGTCGAGGCGCGCGGCCTCTTCGGCGCGCCGCCGATCACGTTGGTCGTCGGGGGCGAGGTGCACGTGAGCGTCCAGAAGGCGCTCGCGATGCTCGGCCTCGGGCGCGAGCGGGTGGTCACCGTCCCCGTGGACGGGCAGGGCCGGATGCGCGCCGACGCGCTCCCGGCGCTGCGCGGGCCGGCCATCGTCTGCGTGCAGGCGGGGAACGTGAACACCGGCGCGTTCGACCCCGCCCCGGCGATCGTCGCGCGCGCCCGCGAGGCCGGCGCGTGGGTCCACGTGGACGGCGCGTTCGGGCTGTGGGCGGCGGCGTCCCCGCGGCGGGCGCACCTCACCGCCGGCGTCGCCGACGCCGACTCCTGGGCGACCGACGCGCACAAGTGGCTGAACGTCCCCTACGACAGCGGCCTCGCGCTCGTGCGCGACGCCGCCGCGCTGCGCGCCGCGATGTCGATCACGGCGGCCTACCTGCCTCAGACGGCACCGGCGCGGAACCCGAGCGACTTCGTGCCCGAGCTGT
>JBJMQK010000155.1:0-2981 GCA_045802735.1 Anaeromyxobacteraceae bacterium
CTCCTCGTCGCGCTCGCAGCGCTCGCCCTCGTCCTCGTCGCGGCGCTCGTCGCGATCGTGCGAGCGGTCCCTGCGGCGGCGCCCGCGAGCCAGCAGGCGCCCGACGCCGTGGACACGGACGTCGCGCGCGGGCCTGCCCCCCGCCCCGCCGCGCCGACCGCGTCGGCGCCGCCGCCGGCGCCGCCTGTCACCGTTCCCTCGCCGCCGCCCGAGCCTCCCCCCGCCGCCGAGGGGGCGTTCGACGGACGCGTCGTCTCCGCCGCGACCGGCGAGGGCATCGCGGGGGCCCAGCTCACCTTCGCGCGCGCGGAGGAGGCGGCGTCCACCGCGAGCGCCGCCGACGGATCGTTCCACTTCGCGCCGCGGTCGTCGGGGCGCTGGCTGCTCGCCGGCGCCGCGGCGCCGGGTTACCTGCCGTTCGCGCCGGCGTGGGGCGAGAGCCCGGTGCGCCTCGAGGCCCGCGCTGGCGAGGTGGTGAAGGGCCTCGTCGTCCGGCTCGCACCCGCCGTCGAGTACGAAGGGCACGTCGTCGACGCCGAGGGACGCCCCGTCGCCGGGGCCGAGGTCAGGATCGCCGGCGAGGACCCGAGCGCGCGCGTCGTCGCCGCGCCCGATCGCTGGCGCACCGGCCCGGGAGGTGCCTTCCGCTTCGCCGCGCCGGACGGTGCGGTGCTCGAGGCGCGCCGCGAGGGGCAGGGCGTCGGGCGCGGCGCGGTGGACATGGCGGTCCGCGCCACGCGCGCGCTCACGATCCGGCTCCAGGCGGCGTCGTCCGTGCTCTCGATCGCGGGCTCGGTGGAGGACGCGCAGGGCGCGCCGGTGGAGGGCGCGATCGTGCGCGCCTCGCGCCGGCGCTCCGACGCGCCGCCCGCCGCAGCGCGCACCGACGCGGCCGGGCGCTTCCGGCTGGAGGGCGTCGGCGAGGGGCGCTGGCTCGTCACCGCGACGCGGCCCGGCGCGGCGCCGGCCTCCGACGTCGCGGAGGCGGGCGCGAGCGACGTGCGCCTCCGCCTCGCGGGCGGCGGGCGCGTCACCGGCCGGGTGAAGGACGCCAAGAGCGGCGCCCCCGTCACGTCCTTCACGGTCGCCGTGCTCTCGCGGACGCCCCGCAGCATCCAGGTGGTGGCGGCGGACGGACGGTACGAGCTCGACGACCTGCCGCCGGGGCGCGCCTTCGTGACGGTGACGGCGCCCGGCTACGCCGCGCCCGACGAGGTGCGCGTGGCCGTGCCCGAGCCAGGGGCGCCCGCCGCGACCGCCGACTTCGCGCTCGCGCCCGGCGCGCGGCTCCGGGGCGTCGTCGTCGAGCGCGGCAGCGGGCGCCCGATCGCGGGCGCGCGCGTGGAGGCCGAAGGAGGCGTCCCCGACGTGCCGGGCGCGCCGGTGCGCAACGAGGTCGCGACGGACGCCGAGGGGCGGTTCGAGCTGTCCGGGCTCGGCGACGGATCGACGACGCTCGTCGCCTCCGCGCCCGGGCACCACGCGCGCACGCTCTCCGGCCCGGCGCTCGCGCCCGCCGCCGAGGCGAGCGCCGCCGCGGACGTGAGGGTCGAGCTCTCGCCGCTCGGCGTGGGCGAGACGCCGCGGGTCGAGCTCGCCGGGATCGGCATCGTCGCCGCCAGGCGGCGGGACGCACTGCGGGTCGCGTCCGTCCTGCCCGACGGCGGCGCCGCGGAGGCGGGCCTCCAGGCCGGCGACGAGATCGTCGAGATCGACGGGGTGCCGGCGTCGCACCTCGCGCTCGACGAGGCCGTGCCGATGCTGCGGGGCCCCGAGGGCACGACGGTGACGCTCGCGATCGTGAAGGGCGGCGACGCCGCGCGCGCGCCGCTGCGGGTGGTGGTCCCCCGGCGGCTCGTCCACGGTGGGTGACGGCTACGGTGGGGACGGCTACTCCGACGCGAACTCCACCTCGAGGATCCCCTCGATCGGCGCGCCGGCGCCGTCCTGCGCCTGGCCGCGGAAGACGTAGGTCACCGGGTTGCCGGTGAACGGGCGCACGAGCTTCCCGAGGATGCCGAGGTCCTCCACCGGCGCGTCGCGGTAGAGGAGCCGTCCGGAGCGGAGGTCCACCGGGTCGCGCGCGCCCGAGACCGCGACGCGGAACGCCGGCGCGCCCGTCCCGCCCTGCCGCTCGACCCGGAACGCGGCGAGGTCGCGGCAGCGGGCGGGGCCCTCGCACGCCCAGAGCGGCGCGTAGCGGCCGTCCTGTCCCTCGCGGCCGAGGAGGAGCAGCGGGCGATCGCCGCGCAGCGCCCGGAACCGCACCCAGCGCGCCGCGAGGTCCTTCGGCGCCACGGTGCTGCGGGTGTGGTCGAGGTAGCCGCCACCCGACGCGCGCCGCTCGGGCGCGCCGGGGAGGGCGAGCGTCGCCGTCACCGGCACGCGCGAGAGCAGCACCTCGGTCTCGTAGCGGTCGCCGCCGATCGCCACCATCGACTCGCGCGCGCCGCGCGGCGCCGCGCGCTCGGCGAAGGCGAGCCGGATCGTGCCGCCCTCGAGCGCGACCTCCACGCCGGTCCCGCTGCCGTCGATCCAGCCCGAGCACGGGCCGATGGCGAGGCGCTCCTCCGCGCCGCCGCGCCAGCTGTACGCATCCTTCGAGACGCGCGTCGCCGCCTTCCACGGCGCCCCGGCGGGCTGGACGACCAGGCCGCGGCAGATCCCCTTCGTCGAGCCCGGCCCCAGGTTCGTGAAGGAGAGCGACGCCTGCACGTACGTCCCGTCCTCGAGGTCGGCGATGAAGGTGAACGACTCGCCGTACGTGCCGTGCTTCAAGAGGAGCGGCTTCAGCGCAGCCGACGCGCGCGCCTCCCGTGGCGACGCGGCGAGGGCGGCGAGCGCGAGCGCCGCGGCGAGGTGCGGGCGAGGAGCCATGCCGCAGTCTACCCCGGGCGCGGCGCGCGGCAGCGCCGGCCGCTACCTACTGCGCGCGCCGCTCGCCTGCTCGCCGCCCCACGAGGACCGGAATGAAGATCGCG
>JBJMQK010000191.1:0-2601 GCA_045802735.1 Anaeromyxobacteraceae bacterium
CGTCGAGAGGAGCTGGCTGTCCTTCTTGCCCCAGCGGGCGGTGAGGATGAGGGTGTCGCTCACGAGAGGCTCCCCAGGATCTTCTCCACCTTCGCGAGCGTCAGGCGCTCCTCCATCTCGTCGTCCACGAGCATGGCCGGCGCGGTGCCGCACGAGCCGAGGCACTCCACCTCGCGCAGCGTGATCTTGCCGTCGGGCGTCGTGCCGCCGTTCTCGACGCCGAGCTTCCGCTTCACCGCGGAGAAGATGCGGTCGGCGCCGGTGAGGCAGCACGAGACGTTCGTGCAGATCTCGACGACGTGCTTCCCCACCGGCTTCGTGTTGAACATCACGTAGAAGGTGGCGACCTCCTCGGCGCGCGCCGGCGAGACGCCGAGGCGGTCGGCGGCGAGGGCCATCACCGGCGGGGAGACCCAGCCGAAGACGTGCTGGCCGATGCGCAGCGCGGGGATCATGGCCGACGCCTTCCGGTCGTCGGGGTAGCGCTTCAGGATGGGCGCGAGCTCGGCATCGAACCGCGCCACGCCGTCCGCGGGCAGCTCGCGCCAGGCGGCCGGCGACCGGAGGGTTGGGTTGGGCATAAGTGTCCGAGATGCCGCGAGAAACGGACGAAAAACGGTGATGCAGGCTATGGAGCACCCCATCCGTTGTCAAGAAGAAGTCGCCGCCGTGGGGAGATGTGGCGCAGAGGCGGCGGGGTGGAGCCGCCGTCACCTCGCCACGGGGCAGACCCACCGTCCGCGTTCGCCGCGCGTTGCGCCACAATGGACGCGTGGCTCGCCCTCACCTCCACGTCGTCGCTCCGGAGCACGTCGTCTCCCTCCAGCAGGATGAGCGGGTGCCGCTCGTCGCGGGCCGCACGTACCGCATCCTGCTCGTCGAGGACAACGCACAGGTGGGTGCCCTCTACACGGCGACGCTCCAGCGCCTCGCGAGCGGGGACGGAGCGGTCGAGGTCGCGCTGGACCACGCGAAGGACGGCGAGGAGGCGCTCCTGCGCCTCTCCCGGAAGCCGCGCGTCGACCTCGTCGTCACCGACCTCTACATGCCGAGGATGGACGGCTTCGCGCTCGTGGAGCACATCCGCTCCGACCCGGCGCTCGTCATGACGCCCGTCGTCGCCATCACCGCCGGCTCGCTCGAGGCGCGCGATCGCGCCGTGGAGCTGGGCGTGGACGTGTGCCTGCACAAGCCCGTGAAGCTCACCGACATCCTCGCGACGCTGCGGGCCGTGCTCGAGATAGATTGACGTGTAGAACGACCGAGCCCGCCGCCGGGGTCGCCGGGGCGGGCTCGTGCGCTGCGGGTTCGGCGAGGGCGGCTACTTCTTGCCCTTCTTGTTGAACGTGTCCTTGAGCGCCTTCGCCGGCGTGATCTTGATCGCCGTGCGCGCCGGGATCTTGATCTGCTCGCCCGTCGCCGGGTTGCGGCCGATGCGCGCCTTGCGATCGACGAGCTTCACGGCGCCGAGGCCGCCGAGCGGGATCTTCCCCTCCGCCTTGAGGCGCTTCGTCACGATCTCCTCGACGGCCTGGAAGACCTGACGGACCTCACCCTTCGACACCTGCGACGTCTCGGACACCGCCTGGAAGAACTGAGCCTGCGTCATTCGGGACTCCTCCCATCCGTGGGGCTCGCGGCCGGCCCTTGCCGACCGTGAAATCGAGAGCCGTGATAGCGCTTCCGGATCCGCTCGTCAACAACTACGCCGCACGATCACCCTGAAAAATGGGCCTTCCGCGCGATCGTGTGCGCCGAAACACCTGAAAATGGGGCGTTTCGGCGGCATCCGGGCGACTAGTGGCGCAGGAACGCGTACAGGATCTCCCACGAAATGAGCAGGATGACCGTGATCTCGAGGAGCTCTCCGCGGCGCGTGTCGGCAGCATCCGAGAGGAGGGTGTTCACGCCCGCGAGCAGCTCCTGCTTGCGCAGCACGGACTCCTGCCAGGCGGGGAGGCGAAAGCGGCGCACGGCGCTGCGGTAGACGCGGGCGAGGTAGAAGTCGCCGATGATCTTCACGGCGTTCTCGAGGCGCTCGATCATCTCCGACAGCTCGAGCAGCAGGGCGGCGGTGCGGCGCTGCAGGCGCGCGTAACGGCGTGTGAACACCCTCGGGCGGCCGCTGCGCGCCTCGATCTCGTCATAGATGTCGTGCAGCTCGCGGTCGAGGAGCGCGTCGTAGTAGCGCAGCTCGAGGAGGTGCGCGGTCGCGAACTCGAGGAGGTCGGGGATGTCGACCACGCCCGAGGGCTCGAGGACGAACGCGCTGTTCCAGTCCACCACCGCGAGGTCGTCCTCGAGGTAGCTGAACGCGTGCTTCAGGACGTCGACGCGCTCCTCCTCCGAGAGCCGCACCGCGCTCGTCTCGCCGAGGAGGAGCCGGTCCACCGGCGCGCCCGCGAGGACCTCGGGCGCGGAGGCGGGGACCGCGAAGCTGCGCACGAGGAACACGTGATACGTCTCGAGGCCCTCCCAGGCGTGCGGCTTCTCGAGCGCGGGGGCGAGCGCACGGCCGAGCTCGTCCGCCTCGCGGCGCGCGGCGGCGTCGAGCGCGGGCGTGGGCTGGGCGACGAGCTCCTCTGCGAGCGCCACGAGGTC
>JBJMQK010000225.1:0-6125 GCA_045802735.1 Anaeromyxobacteraceae bacterium
CGCTCACGCGCTGCGTCGTGGCGCGCCATCGCCCTCGCGGCGCTCGCCGCGTGCAGCACGCCGCCGGCGCCCGTCCCCCCGCCGCCGGAGCCGGCGCCGGCGCCCGCGCCCGCGCCGGCACCGGTCGATGTCGCCGTCGAGCTCGCCGCCGCCCGCGCGGCGCGAATCGGAGGGGACGACGCCGCCGCGCGGGAGCACCTCGAGCGCGCCGTCGGCGCCGACGCGACGCTCGTCGACGCGCGCCTCGACCTGGCCGAGCTGCTCCTCGAGCGGGCGGCCGACCTCGCCCGCGCCGAGACCTTGCTCGACGAGGCGCGGGCGCTGCGCGGGCCCGACGCACGCGAGGAGCGGCTGCGCGGCGCCGTGCTCGAGGCGCGCGGAGACGAGCAGGAAGCGGTCGCCGCCTACGAGCGCGCCCTCGCCCGCGAGGCAAATCCCGACCTCCTCCTCCGCCGCGCCGTGCTGCTGCGGACGCTCGGGCGCGAGGATGAGGCGGTGCGCGCGTTCGAGGAGCTGGAGCGCGTGCGGCCGGGCGACCTCACGGCGCGGGTTCACCTCGCCGAGCTCTACGAGCGTCTCGGCCGCGCTTCCGAGGCGGAGGCGGAGCTGCGGGCGGTCGCGGCCGCAGCGCCGCAGAATCCCGCGCCGCTCCGCCGCCTGGCGGCCTTTTACCGGCGCCGCGGAGACGTGCGTGGCGCGAAGCGGGCCGAGGCCGACGCCGCGCGCCTCGCCGCGCCGGCGCGCGCGCTCAGGCCGCTCCCTCCGTCGCGGCACTGACCCGCGCACCGGAGAGTGCCGACAGCGCCCACCCGACCGCGAACCCCCGCGGGATCCCGCAGGCGAGCCCCACGATCGTCGGGAGGAGCGGGGTGTCGAGCCAGGTGAGCCGCAGCAGGACGGCGGAGAAGAGCCAGAACCCCGCCAGCGCCGCGCCGAGCGCGCGGCGCCTCGCGCGCGCCGCGCCGACGATCGAGACCGCGATGGCCGCGATGATCCCGCTCACGGCGGACGCGGCGATGCTCACCGCGAGCGGCGACACGAGATGGAAGACCTCGGGAGCGTCCCCGAGCCGGAGATAGGGCGGCGTCGTCAGGGCGGCGGCCGAGCAGAGCGCGTCGAGGCCCCCGTGGAGCGCCGCCGCGGCGAGCGCGAGCGCCGCGAGCCTCGAAGGGGAGGGGGAGGGCACGGCCATTCCCCAAGGATGCCACACGACCCGCGTGGCCGGGCACGCGTGGGGTGGCTAGCTTTTCGGGCAGCGGGAGGGGGCACTGCGAGCGAGCGCTCAGAAACTTGCCTGTCGGCACCTCCGGGTGGCATACCTTCCGCCGCACGCTGGCCGCCCGCCCCTGCGGGCGGCCGGGCTCGCGCGCGCGATGCTCGTCCGACTCCGCATCCTCTGGCTCGACCTCCTCGCCCTCGCCGGCGCGATCGCGGCCGTCGCCCCGTTGCTCCTGACGCGGCGGCCGGTCGCCGCGCGCCGCGCGCCGGCGCAGCCGCCGCGCGTCGTCCCCCTGCCCGAGCGCCGGCGCGCGTCGCCGAGCTAGCTCCCCTCGCGAGGACCGCCCGACGGGCGAGGAGCGCCGGTGCGCATCGGGATCGTCACCGAGTACTACTATCCGAGCATCGGCGGGGTGCAGGAGCACGTGCACCACTTCGCGCGCGAGGCGCGCCGCCTCGGCCACACGGTGAAGGTCGTGACGAGCGCGATGCCGGACCTCCCGCCGCCCGAGGGCGACGCCGCCGGCCCCGACGTGCTGCGCATCGCGCGGAGCCGGCCGATGTTCAAGAACGGCTCGTTCGGCCGCGTCTCGCAGGGCCTCGGCGTGTCGCGCGCGGTGGCGGAGACGCTCGCGCGCGAGCGCTTCGACGTCGTGCACGTCCACTGCCCGTTGACGCCGGTGCTCCCCTTCGTCGCGATCCACCACGCCCGCTGCCCGGTGGTCGGCACCTTCCACACGAACTTCCACCCGGGCGCGCTCTTCGACCTCACGCGAGGCGTGCAGCAGCGCTACCTCGACCGGCTCGACGCGGCGGTGGCGGTCTCGCACGCCTGCCTCTCCGCGTTCGAGGGGCGCCTCCGGGCCGAGTTCCGCATCGTGCCGAACGGCGTCGACGCGGAGCGCTTCGGGCAGGGCCAGCGGCTCGCGCGGTTCGACGACGGCAAGCTCAACGTGCTGTGGGTGGGGAGGCTCGAGCCGCGCAACGGCCTCGACCGCATGCTCTCGGCCTTCGTGGGCCTGCGCCGCACGATGGACGCGCGGCTCCTCGTCGTGGGCGACGGGCCGCTCCTGCCGCGTTATCGAGCCTCGGTGCCGCGGGAGCTCGAGCGCGACGTGGTGTTCGCGGGCAAGCTCCTCGACGAGCGCCCGGACTGGTACGCCTCGGCGGACGTCTACTGCGCGCCCACCTCCATCGCGAGCTTCGGGATCACGCTCCTCGAGGCGATGGCGGCCGGGAAGCCCATCCTCGCCTCGGACATCGACGGGTTCCGCGAGGTGATGCAGCACGGGCGCGAGGGCGAGCTCTTGCCGGTGGACGACGCCGCCGCCTGGACGCGCGCGCTCGAGCGCCTCGGGCGCGAGCCGCTCCGCGCCCAGGCGTACGCCGAGCACGGCCGCGCGACGGCGCAGCGCTACGACTGGTCCAAGGTCGCCGCCGAGGTGCTCGGCCTTTACCGCTCGATCGGGGTCGCGGGCTGATGCCCGGCCGGAAGCGCCTCGCCGTCGTCGCGGCGGTGCTCGCCGGCGCCGCCCTCCTCGCCGCGGGCGCGCTCGCCGCGGCGCGCGGTCAGATCGCGCTCGGCGCGACGGTCCTGGCCGCCACGCTCGTGGTCGGCGCGCTGGCGCTGCAGGCCTACTGGGTACAGTGGGATCCCTTCGGCGGATCGCTGCGCGCCGGCCGCCGCGACGTGCGGCAGGTGGCGCTCACCTTCGACGACGGCCCCGGCCCGGACACGCCGGCGGTCCTCGACGCGCTCGACCGCGCCGGCGCGCGGGCGACGTTCTTCGTCCTCGGCGAGGCGGCGCTCGCGCGGCCGGACCTCGTGCGCGAGGTCCACCGGCGCGGCCACCTCGTCGCGCTCCACGGCCACTCGCACAGGAAGCTCCACCTCGCGCGGCCGCGGGTCATCGCCGACGAGCTCGACCGCGGGGCGGCGGCGATCCGCGCCGCGGGCGTCGAGCCGGCGCCGTTCCTGCGCTCGCCGCACGGCTTCAAGGGCCCGCTCCTCGGCCGTGCGCTGCGGCGCCGGGGCCTCACGCTCGTCGGCTGGACGCGCGGGCTGTGGGACACGGAGCGGCCCGGCGCCGCGGCCATCGCGGAGCGCGCCTGCGCGACGCTTCGCGGCGGCGAGATCCTGCTCCTTCACGACGGCTGTGCGACGCCAGGGATCGACCCGCGGCGCGACCAGAGCGCCGCCGCGGTGGAGGAGATCGTGCGCCGCTGGCGCGGCGCCGGGTTCGAGTTCGTGACCGTCGACCGCCTCGAGCGCGCCCGCCGCGAGGGTGCTGGCGCGAGGTTCGTCCGCTGGGCGGGGCTCCTCCTCGTCGCCGCCTTCGCGGTCCTCGCGCTCCGCAAGCTCGATCCGGCCGAGCTGCGCCGCGCGTTCGCCGAGGCGAGCGTGCCGTACCTCCTCGCCGCCGCGGCCGCGAACCTCGTCGCGCTCGCCATGCAGACGGGGCGCTGGCTCGCCATCGTCCACCCCGTCGTCCCGCAGGCGCGCGCCCGCGACGCCTTCTTCGCCCTCGTCGCCGGGTACGCGATCGGGCTCGTCGTGCCCGCCCGGGCGAGCGACGTGGCGCGCGCGCACCTCATGGCGCGGCGGGCGGGCGCCTCGATGGCGACGCTCACGGCGACGGCGTTCATCGACCACCTGCTCGGCTCGGTCGCGCTCTTCGCCGCGCTCGGCCTCCTCGCCGCGCTCGCGCCGGTGCCGCTGTGGCTGCGCAGCGCCGGCACGGTGGCCTCCGCCGGGGCCGCGGCGGCGCTGGTCGCGCTGTGGCTCCTGCGGCCGCGCGGCGGCGCGCCGCACCCCGTCGAGGCGAAGGGGCTCCGCGGCATCGTCGTGCGCTCGCGCCAGGGGCTCGTCGCGGTCGGCCGCCCGCGGGCGCTCATCCTCTCGTGGAGCTTCGCCTTCGCCGGCTGGGGCGCGGAGGTGCTCATCGGGTACCTGGCCCTGCGCGCATTCGGCCTGCCCGCCGACGCGGAGTCGTCGCTGCTCGTCGTCGTCGCGACGACGCTCTCGGCAGCGGCCTCGGTGTCGCCGGGCAACGCGGGCGCCTTCGAGCTGGCCTGCGTCCTCGCCCTCGGGAGCCTCGGCGTGGCGCGCGAGCCCGCCCTCGCCTTCGCCATCGGCTACCACGCGGTGCACCTCGTACCGGTCGCGCTGCTCGGAGGGGGGTGGCTCCTCGCGACCGGCTACAAGGGTGGCCTCGCCCGCGAGGCTCCGTAGTAGGCTCGGGACGTGGGCCCGAGCGATCGATCCGCCGCGGCGAGCGCGGCCCAGGCCACGAGCGGGGCCGAGGACGCGGCGTTCGTCGCGCGCGCGCTCCGGAGCGAGGCGGCCGCGTTCCGCGCGCTCTACGACCGCTACCGCCCGGCCGTCTACCGCCTGGCGCGCGGCTTCGGGGAGCTCGATCGCGACGACGTGGAGGACGTCATCCAGGAGGCGTTCGTCCGCGCCTTCCAGAACCTCCCGACGCTGAAGGAGCCGGCGCGGTTCGCGCCGTGGCTCCTCACCATCGCCCGGAACCGCGCCCTGACGCGGCTCGCGCGCCGCCGCTCGTCCCAGGAGATGGCCGACGGCCTCGAGCGGGAGGCCGAATCGCTCGAGGGGTCCCACGAGCAGCCGGACCCCACCGCCGACGCCGAGATCGAGGTGGTGCGGCGGCTCATCGCCGAGCTGCCGGACGGCCCGGAGAAGGAGACGGTCCACCTCTTCTACGTCGAGGGGCAGCTCTCGGCCCGCGAGATCGCCGACCGGCTGGGGGTCGGCAAGAGCGCCATCACGATGCGCCTCGAACGGTTCCGCGCGAAGGTGAAGAAGAAAGTGCTCGCCGAAGTGGCCAGGCTGCGCGGCGACGAGTCCTAGAGCGGGGGACGCACCAATGACCGCGCTTCACCTCGACCTCGAAACCTACCGGAAGCTCACCTCGGGCGAGCTCGACCCGGCCCGGGCGCGCGAGGTCGCCGCGCACCTCGACGGCGACTGCGCCGTCTGCGAGGCGTTCCTCGCGAGCCTGCCGCCGGACGGACTCGACGGCGCGGTCGACGCCGCGCTGACCGACCTCGCGCCGGCTCGGGCCGACGAGGCCGGGAACGACCTCGAGTACATGCGCATCCGTCGCGCCTCGAAGGCGCCGCGGACCGGGATCTCGAGCGTGACGCGCTACGTCGCGATCGCCGCGGCCTTCCTCGTCGTGGGGGGCGCGGGGCTCGTCGTCTTCCAGCAGCGGCAGGCGCGGCAGTCGGAGTGGACCGGTGAGAAGGGCCGGCTCCAGGCGGTTCCCGCGCGGCTCCGGTTCGCGGTGGTCGAGGCGCAGACCGGCGCGCCCCAGCTCGACCACGGACGCAGCGGCGCGGTCGTCCCCGAGGGCGCGAGCCTCGCCTTCCGCGTCGAGGTGGGGCGTCCGGCCTACGTCGCGCTGCTCCGCGTCGGCGCCGGCGAGAGCGAGGTCGTGTGGCAGCAGCACGTGACCCGCCCGGGGGCCGTGGACGTGTCGGAGAATGGGCGACCCGCGGCCTATCCGCTCCATGGCCTCGCCGGGACGCAGCGCTTCGTGCTCGTCGCGAGCGAACGCCCCATCGCCCCGGAGGATCTCGGCGCCGCGGCGCGTGCGGCGACGGGGCAGGGCGCCTCGCGCGAGGACCCTCGTTGGAGTGTGATGACGCTCGATGTCGTTGAAGTCACGGTCAGGTGAAGGGGCGTCGCCGGAGCGTGGTGTAGCGGTGTAAAAAGGTCTTGATGCCGACGCCCTCCCCATCCGCGCGCAGGCGCCAGGGTCCGCTCGCAGCGGCGCTCCTCCTCGCGGCGTGCGCGACGGCCGGGAACGGCGAGAAGGGTCGCCTCGTACCGCTCGACGTGCCGCACGAGAAGCTCGACCAGCACTATGCGCCGAAGAAGGTCG
>JBJMQK010000486.1:0-3477 GCA_045802735.1 Anaeromyxobacteraceae bacterium
CGACCGTCGCGGACGAGAAGCCGCTCCAGCGCGGGAAGCGTCGACGCCTCGTCGGGCCGAGCGCGGCGGACCTCGCGGGCAGCGCGATGCCGAGCAGGTCGAGGATCCCTTCGATGAAGGTCAGCGGATGCGGTGGACAGCCTGGGATGTGGAGGACCGGCGCGACCCCTGCGAGGAAGTCGCGGTCGAGGACTGCCGAATCGGCGTAGGGCCCGCCGGAGATGGCGCAGGCACCGCACGCGATGACGAACTTCGGCTCCGGCATGGCCGTCCAGGCGAGCTCGAGGGCCTCCCTCATGTTGCGGGTGAGCGGTCCGGTGACCACGAGCCCGTCGGCGTGGCGCGGCGACGCGACGAACTCGATCCCGTAACGGCCGAGGTCG
The DNA here is from genome assembly GCA_045802735.1 of Anaeromyxobacteraceae bacterium. Lineage (GTDB taxonomy): Bacteria > Myxococcota > Myxococcia > Myxococcales > Anaeromyxobacteraceae > Anaeromyxobacter_A. The sequence goes on from JBJMQK010000486.1 coordinate 384, forward strand.
AAGTTGACGTTGGAGAGCGCGTTCAGCTCCAGCTCGCACCCGTTGCAGCCCCCGGCCGACACCGAGCGGAGCTTGAGCGAGCGCCCGAAGATCCGCGCGAGCGCACCGGCCACGGCGGCAGGCGGCGGCCCGGGGTCGGCCTCGCTGACCACCAGCGCGTCGCGGCGCGCCGAGGCCATGCGGTGCTGCGAGGTGAACTCGATCCTCCCGCTCGCGCAGGCGGCGGCGCACTCGCCGCAGAACGTGCACCGGCCGAGGTCGATCCGGACGGGCGCGAGCGCGAGGGCCGCGGCCGGACAGACCTCGACGCAGGCGCCGCACCCGGGCTCGCAGCCGTCGCCGCGCACGACGGGGAGCCCGCGGAAACCCTTGGGCGCCGCCGTGCGGAGGTCCGTGATGTACTGGCGGCCCTGCGAGAGCCTCACCTTGATCGCGTTCAGCATCGGGTCACCGGGTCAGAGGTCGTTGCCGCAATAGGAGAGGTCGAAGCTCTTGTTGCAGATCGGAAAATCGGAGATGTCGTTCCCGCGCACCGCCAGCGCGAGGCCATGCCAGTTGCGCAAGGACGGGTCCTGCACCTTGTAGGCGCACAGGCGGCCCTCGCGGTCGGTCTCGAGCGCGTGCACCACCTCGCCGCGCCAGCTCTCCCGCACGGCGACGGCGAGCGTCCCCGGCGCCAGCGCGCCGACCGGGGTCGCCGAGGGCTCGACCTCGCCGCATGCATCGAGCGCCGCCCGGATCCAGCGGATGGACTCGCCGATCTCCCTCACCCGCACCATGGCGCGCGCCCAGCAGTCGCCGCCCGTCTCGACCACCGTGGTGATCGGGATCCGCGCGTACAGCGCCGCGGGGAGTCGCGCCCGCAGGTCGAGCTCGATGCCGCTCGCCCGCGCCGCCGCTCCCACGAGCCCGATCTCCTCGGCCTGTGCCCGCGTGACCACGCCCGCGCCGACGAGCCGGTGGCGCACGCTCGCCGAGGCGCGCACGCGCTCGTTCACGATGGCGACGTCGCGCGCCACGAGGTCGAGGTTGGCGCGGAGCTGGGCGACCGTGCTCGCGGGCAGCCCGCCGCGGATGGCGCCCGGCCGCACCCAGCCCCGCCCGAAGCGGCTGCCGCACACGAGCATCGTCGAGTTGATGACCGTGGTCCGGAGCCGGCCGTAGCTCGCGGCCCCCTGCAGGAAGGCGATGTCGTTGGCGAGCCCCGCCAGACCGGCGAGGTGCATCGCGACCCGCTCGAGCTCGAGGCCGATCCCTCGTGACAGGTCGACCTCGAGGGGAACCTCCACGTCCGCCAGCGCCTCGATCGCGTCGGCGTAGGCCCAGGCATGGGCGACGCTCGAATCGCCGGCGATGGTCTCGACGAGCGGCGCCAGCACCCTCGCGTCGCGCTTCAGCAGGAGGGCCTCCGCCCCGCGGTGCTGATAGCCGAGGTGGATCTCCAGGTGGTGCACGGTCTCGCCGAGGCACATGAAGCGGAAGTGGCCCGGCTCGATGACGCCCGCGTGGATGGGCCCCACCGCCACCTCGTGCACCTCCTTGCCCTCGAGCGCGTAGAACGGGTAGCGGTCCATCGCGCCGGGCTGTCCCCCCGGGAAGCGCACGGGCTTGAGCCAGGGGTGGTCGTGAGGCTTCACCCCGTGCTGCTCGTGGATCTCCCGCTCGAAGACGTGCAGCGCCGGGTGATCGCGCGTGAGCGCGTGGAAGCCGTGGGCGCGGTCGACGTCGGTGCGGAGCACCAGGAGCCGGCCGGCGGCCTCGAGCACCATCGTGAGCGTGAGGTCTGCGGGATCTGCCGCCGGCTGCCCGTAGAACGTCACCGCGCGCGCTCCCGCCGAGAGCTGCGCGCCGACGGCAGCGAAGAAGGCCTTCGTCGAGAGCGCGAGCGACGCGGCAGGCGCGAGGAAGGTGCTGGCGCTCATGGCCCCCCCAGCGTCGACGCCACCTGCCGGAAGAGCCCGTTCACCGGAGCGGGCAGGTACACGCCCATGGCGAGCAACGCGCCCAGGAAGAAGAGCTTGGGGACGATCTCGGCGACGGTCTGGCTGGCCCAGTCGACCTTCTTCCTCGGCTCGCCCCAGATCATGGGGAACACGGAGCGTCCGGTGGCCACGAACGTGACCGTCAGGATGGTGCAGAAGGCCGCGAACACGACGTAGTGCCGGGCGGAGATGAGGCCGCTCATGACGATGAGCTCGCCGAGGAAGCTGCCGAAGGGCGGGAACCCGAGCAGCGCGAAGACGCCCACCATGAAGAACAGCCCGCTGTACGGCATGTCCTTCAGGAGCCCGGACACCTGCCGCACGTCCTCGGTGCGGTAGTGAGCCTCGATCTTGCCCGCGGTGAGGAAGAGGATGGCCTTGATGAACGCGTTGCTCACCGCGTAGAGCACGACGCCATAGGCGGCGCTGCCGCCGATCCCGAGGCCGACCGCGATGACTCCGCCGTGGTTGAGCGCGGCGAAGGCGATGAGCCTCACGTAGTTGCGCGTGGCGATGACGCCGAAGGCGGAGAGCGCCATCGTGGCGAGCCCGAGCGTCAGCAGGATCGGCCCGACGAGCTCGCGGTCGGTCGCGCCGTACGCCTGCAGCAGGCGGAGGACGGCGACGAGCGCGACGTTGAACTGGATGGCGCCGAGGAGCGCGGCGACCGACGGCGGGGCGGCGTGGTAGGTCTCGGGCAGCCAGGTGTGCATCGGGGCGAGGCCGAGCTTGGTTCCGTAGCCGACGAGCAGCAGCGCCAGCCCCACCCGCCGCCAGACCTCCGGCGGCTGACGCGCCGCCGCCGCGAGCCCTTCGAGGAAGAACGAGGTCTCGCCGCTCCCGGAGGCCTCCATCCCGCGCGCCAGGCAGGCGAAGCCGAGCAGGCTGATGGCGAGGCCGACCGAGGAGAACAGGAAGTAGCGCCACGACGCCCGCAGCCGCTGCGGGGTCCCCTTGAACTGGATGAGCGGGACCACCGAGAGCGTGGTCAGCTCGAGGAGCACCCACGCCGCGATCGCGTGGTTGGAGAGGATGGCGAGGTTCGCCGCCGCGATGAAGACGAGCGCGAGCGCGGCAAAGCGCTCGATGCCGTCGCGGAGCTCCGGCGTGTC
>JBJMQK010000320.1:0-3936 GCA_045802735.1 Anaeromyxobacteraceae bacterium
GGCGGAGGAGACCGCCGAAGTAGGTCGCGCCGATGCGGATGGCGACCGCCGGCTTCATGAGGTCGGCCTGCCGCACGCGCCCGAGCTTGAGCTGCTTCGCGACGCCCTGCGCGGTGGGCAGCATGAGCTGCGTGAGGCCGATGGCGCCTGCGCCCGAGATGACGGTCGGGTCGAGCCCGCTCTCCTCGCGCATGAGCGCGAGCAACAGCTCCGGCGGGACTCCCGCGGGCGGGGCCCAGCGCAGCACCTCGGCGCGGAACGCGGGCGGGTACGCGACGCGCCAGATGCGCAGCGCGGCGCCCTCGGGCTTCTGGCGAAGGGCGCTCCGGCCGAGCTGGCGCACGAGGCGCGTCGCGTTCTTGTGGTCGTCGGCGCGCTCGAGCAGCTCCGCGACGAGGAGGAGCGGCTCGCCGCCCGCCGAGAGCGCCTTCCGGTCGGCGGCGCCGAGCTCGTCGGCCGCGGCGCGCGAGAGGCCGAGCCGGAGGAGCAGCACGCCGGCGCGGAAGTGGCGATCGGCCGAAAGCGGGCCCGGCGCGTAGCTGAACCCGGCCGCCTCGGGGGCGCTCGCCGCCTCCGCCCTGGGCCACGGCGGCGCGGATCCGGGCGCCGCCTCCTCGAGGCGCGCGCGGGAGAGCAGGCCGTAGTAGTCCGCCGGGTAGCGCTCGACGAGGCCGCGCCACAGCGCGCGCGCCCGCGCCGGGCCGCCCTCCTCGGTGCCGTCGGCGAGGAGGCGCGCGTGCCAGTACGTCGCGCGCGCGTGCTCGTACGGATCGGAGCTTTCGTAATCGCGCTCGATCCGCGACAGCGACGCGAGGGCGCCCGCCGCGTGCCCCGCGGCGCGCTCGATCCAGGCCATGCGGAAGAGCGCCTCGGCGCGGAAGTCGCCCCGAGGGTAACGCTCGGCGACGTCCGCGAGCGCGGCGAGCGCCTCCGCGGTCCGGCCGGCGCGGGCGAGCAGGTCGGCCGCGTAGAAGAGCGCGTCGTCGGCGAACGGATGGGCCGGGTAGTCGCGCGCCAGCTCCTGGTACGCCTTCACGCCTTCGTCCGGCGCGACGATGGACGCCGCGCTGGCGAGGACGTACAGCGCGCGCACCCTGACGCTCGCGTCCTCACAGCGATCGACGACCGGCCGGAGCAGCTCCAGCGCGCGCGTGTGCTTGCGCTCCTTGCGGTAGGCCTTCCCCAGGGCGAACTGGGCGCGGCAGGCGAGGAGCTCGCCCTTGCCGATCGCCGGGAGCGCCGGGACGAGCTTCTCGAGCTCGGCGAGCGCGGGCGCGTTGCGGTTCGAATCGAGGAGCGCCTCGGCGCGGCGGACGGCGTCCTCGGGCGCGGGCTTCGCGTCGAGCGGCTTCGGGAGCTTCTTCAGCTCGGCGAGGCACGTCGTCGCGGCTGCGGCGAGCGGGTGGTCCGCCCAGCACTCGACGAAGGCGCGCCGCGCCCAGGCGCGATCGCTCGGCGACTTCGAGCCGGCGCGCAGCCGCCCGGTGAGGAGCAGCGCCTCCGACGCCGGATCGCCGCGCGTGACCTCCTCCGGCGGGGGGAGCGAGAGGATCGGCGCGAGCGCGTCGAGCGCCGCCGCGCGATCCCTCGTCGCGAGCGCGCGCGCGCGGGCGAGCTGCGCGTCGGCCCAGAGCAGCGAGCCCTCCTTCACCTCGGCATAGGCGCGCGCCGCCGCGCCGGGGTCGCCCTCCCCCTCCTGGGCACGGGCGCGCCAGAAGGCGATGCGGTCGGCGACGTCGGGCAGCTCCTTCCCGAGCCCCTCGAGCGCGCGCACCGCGTCGTGGAAGCGCCGCGCCTCGACGAGGGCGAGGCCGCGCAGGTAGCGCGCCGCGGGCTCCTTCGAGGCGGCGAGCGCCTTCGCGGCCGCGTCGTACCGCCCGGCGGCGAAGTCCGACTGGGCGCGCGCGAGGGGCCCCGTCGCGAAGAGCGGCGCCACGTCGCGGTCGGTCATGGCGGCGGGCGCATGCTCGGCCGGCGGGGGAGCGGGCGAGGGTGACGCGGTCTGGGGTGCTTCGGAGGCGGAGACCGCGGCGGCGAGGATGAGCGCGGCGAGGTGGAGCATCGCCGCGCGAGTGTACACGCGTCCCGGCGCGAGCGCCTGACCGCGCGCCCCGTTTGCCTTAGGATCGCGGGCGAGTGGACATCCGCACCCAGGCCACCCTCCTCGCCGCCATCGTCACGCTCGCGCTCGCGGGCGCGGCGCTCCTGCGCGACGGCCGCCCGCGCGTCTTCACGCTGTTCGCGGTGTTCGCCGCGAACCTCGGCGTCTACTCGCTCGCCGACTTCTTCCACCGCTGGCCGGGCGCGGAGCTGCGCTTCGACGCCTGGGAGCGGCTCGCGGTGCTGACGGGCGCGCTCCTCCCCGCGACGGCCCTCGCCTTCTTCCTCGAGTTCCTCGGCGTCGCGCGCCGGCCGGCGCGGCGCGCCCGGAACTGGATGCTGGCGGGGTCGCTCACCGGCCTCGTCGTGGCGATGTCGCCGCTCGTCCGGCTCAGCCTGGCGAAGCTCGCGGTCACGATCTACGTGCTCGGCGGCATGGGCGCGGTGCTGACGGTGCTGTGGCGGCGGATGGTGTCGGCGCCGACACGCGTCGAGCGGGCGCGCCTCCTCTACCTCTTCGTCGGCGCGTGCGTCACGATCGCGCTCTCCACGCTCGACGTGCTGCCGCGCTTCCGGGTCCCCTACCCGTTCGAAGGGCTCGGGTCGATCGTCCTCACGCTGTTCATGTTCTTCCTGTCGCAGACGCTGCTCCGGCACCGGCTGCTCGATCTCCACGAGTTCCTGGGGAAGATCGTCGTCGTCTCGGCGCTCGGCCTCGTGCTCGTCGCGATCTACGGCGGGCTCGTGTCGTGGGTCGGGAACCGCCCGGAGCTCTTCTACTTCAACACCCTCGTGGCCTCGTTCGTGATCCTGTCGCTCTTCGAGCCCCTGCGCGAGAAGGTCGAGGAGTGGGTGGTCGTGACGCTCTTCCGGGAGCGCTACGAGCTCATCCGGCACCTCGAGGCCCTCCGCGACCGCATGTCCACCGTCATCGACCCCGCGCGGCTCGCGGCGGTGCTGCTCGACGGCCTCGCGGAGACGCGGCGGGTGACGCACGCCTCGCTGTGGCTCCTCGCCGACGACCGCCCCGGCTACCGGCTCATGGACAGCCGGGGCCCGCCGCCCGCCGCGTTCCTCGAGCCCGCGACGGCGCGCGCGCTCCTCGCCGCCGTCGGCAGCGGCCACAAGGCCGTCCTGCTCGAGAACATCGACCGGCGGCTGAAGGAGCTGCGGGCGCTGTTGCCCGCGGCGGACGGCGACGCGCGCGCCGCGCCGGCGCGGGTGGGCGAGGATCTGAAGCGGCTCGGCGACGCCCGCGCCGCGATGGCCACGATGAAGGCCGGGATCGCCATTCCCCTCGCCGCGGGCGACCGGGTCGTGGGCTTCCTCGCGTGCTGGGACGAGCGCGTCGCCGAGGCGTTCGCGTCGAACGAGATCGCGGCGCTGGTCGAGGTCGCGGATCGCGCCGCGCTCGTCATCGAGAACTCGAAGCTGTACCAGCAGATGAAGGAGCGCGACCGCCTGGCGGCGCTCGGCGAGATGGCCGCCGGCCTGGCGCACGAGATCCGCAACCCGCTCGCGGCGATCCAGGGGGCGATCCAGCTCCTCATGCCGGGACCCGGTGGCGCGGCGCGGCCCGGAACGCACGCCGGCGACGGCGAGTTCCTCGCGATCATCGCGGACGAGGTGCGGCGCCTGAACGGCGTCGTGACGCAGTTCCTCGACTACTCCCGGCCGGCGCGGCCGGCGCTCGCGCCGGGCGACGTGAACGAGGTGCTGGGGCGCACGCTGAAGCTCCTCGAGGCGCAGATCCCGGAGGCGGTGCGGCTCACGGTGGAGCTCGCGCCGGAGCTGCCGCACGTCGCCTGCGACCCCGAGGCGCTGCGCCAGGTGTTC
>JBJMQK010000322.1:0-2555 GCA_045802735.1 Anaeromyxobacteraceae bacterium
GGCCGGCGACTGGCCGGCGACTGGCCGGCGACTGGCCGGCGACTGGGTACCGGGTCAGTCGACGTCGTGCCGACGTCGGGGCCGCCCCGCACGGCTTTGCGCTCGAAGAGCTTGTTGGCGCGGTCCACGGGCGAGAAGAGCCGGGCGAAGCCGGTGAGATTCTCGCTCCGGCCGAGGAGGAGGAAGCCGGGATCGTTGAGCGCGTAGTGGAACGTGGCGATGACCTTCTTCTGCAGGGTCGTCCGGAAGTAGATGAGCACGTTCCGGCAGCTCACGAGATCGACCTTGCTGAACGGCGGGTCGCGCGCGAGGTCGTGGCGCACGAAGACGCACAGGTCGCGCAGCGCCTTCGTGACGCGGTACCCGCCGTCCACGCGTCCGAAGTAGCGCCGGCGCCGCTCATCGCCCACCTCGCGCAGCGCGGCCTCCGGATAGACGCCCGCCCGCGCCTTCTCGATGGTCCGCTCGCTCGCGTCGGTGGCGAAGATCTGGATCCCCAGCGCGCGTCGCGACTCGTCGATCATTTCGAGCAACGCCATCGCGATCGAGTACGCCTCCTCGCCCGAGGCGCAGCCGGGGATCCAGACGCGGATCGTGGCGCCATCGGGCTTCCGCGCGAGGATGCGGGGGACGACCTTGGCCTTGAGCGCGTCGAACGCCCCGGGGTCCCTGAAGAACGAGGTGACGCGGACGAGCAGGTCCTCGGAGAGCGCCTCCACCTCGGGCCGGCTCTTCCGCAGCAGCGCCGCGTACTCCTCGAGCCCGGTCACCTCGCGGAGCGCCATCCGCCGCGCGAGCCGCCGCTCGAACGGAGCCGGCTTGTAGTCGTCGAAGTCGAGGCCGGCGGTGTTCCGCACCAGCGCGCGGATCTCGGCGCGGAGCGCGTCGCCGTCCGCGGCGCCGGTCGGCTCGCGGTCGACCGGCGCGACGTAGGGGTGCCGGGAGAGCCGCACCAGCTCCCGGGCGATCTCGGGGACGGTGAGCACGCGGTCGGCGACGCCGGCGCCGATCGCGCTCTGCGGCATGCCCGGGAACTTCGCCGTCCGCGGATCCTGGACGAGCGTGATGCCGTCGTGCTCCTGGACCGCGCGCAGGCCGTCGGTGCCGTCCGAGGCGGCGCCGGAGAGCACGATGCCGATCGCGCGGCGCGCCCGGTCCTCGGCCAGCGTGCGGAAGAACGCGTCGATGGGAAGAAAGGGGTGGCCCGACACGGCCCGCCGCGGCGAGAGCTGCAGCACCGGGCCGTGGAGCGACAGGTCGGCGTTGGGCGGGATGACGTACACCCGATCGGCGGCGACGCACACCCCGTGCTCGACCTGCGCGACGGGCATGCGCGTCGCCCGCGACAGCACCCGCGGCAGGAGGCTCTCGTGATCGGGGTCGAGGTGCTGCACGAGCACGAACGCCATCCCGGTGTCGACGGGCAGGCAACGCAGGAGCTCCGCGACCGCCTCGACGCCGCCCGCGGAGGCGCCGATCCCGACGACCGGGACGACGCGGTCGGCCTTGCGATGGGCGGGCCTCGCCGGCCGGGCAGGCGCGAGGTGCGAGCGGGCGCGAGCGGGACGCGCGCCGAGCGCGGGCCTCGTCTTCGCCGGGCGTGGCGCGGACGTCATGACGGCAGCAGGGCGGGAGGGATGGACGGGCCCGTCGTTGTGGACCTCGATCACGAACGCCGCTCCTCACCTCGAACGCCGATCGTCACGGGCCTGTCGGGCGAACCGTGCTGGACGGCGTGCCGAGCAGGTTCGCGAGGGGCTGCAGGAGGCGGCCCCCACCAGCTGTGATAGCGAGATCCGCCTCGAGCGACACCTCAAACGCCCGCCCGGGGTGGAGCCGCCTCGACGTCGTCCGCCCGCGGGGGGAGCCTCCGTTCGAGAGGGACTCCGACCTACATCATCTTCCCGTCGACCTCCGACGCCCCAACGTTCCCGGGGCGAGCGGATTCCTCAGTCCAGCATGGCAATCCCGTGCAAGGGCGCGCGGTTCCACGGCAGGCGCCTCTGGCCTTCCTGGAGGGAAGAGCGCACGCTGCGGTTCGTCGCGCCCGCCTCGACGACCCGGTGCGCCGCCGCCGTGGCGCGCAAGGGCTCGCACCCGGAACATCGCTCGCGCAACCCTGGAACCCCTCGCGGAGGGCCGTCATGGTCATCACTCAAGGTGAAGCAGACACGTCGTGGGAGCGCCCGTGATCCCGCCCACGCTGCGGCACATGCTCGTCAGGATCGCAGGGACGCGGACGCCCGGCCCGATCCACCTCACCGCGGCGCTCGTCGGCAACTGGACCGCCAGCGAGCTGCTCACCTTCGGCTTTCGGCGCACGGCCGACGGCGGATGGCTCGCACCGGCCGAATGGAGGACGGCATGATCGTCACCTGTCCGGTGTGCCGCGCCGCGCTGGCGCTCGGCGATCGCAACGGCCGTCACGTCGCGAGCGAGGCCCACTTTCCGCACGCGGACGCGGAGGGCACGATGCGGTGCTCGCCGCTCACCCGCGGGGAGTGGCTCAAGCTCACCGTCGACGGCGGCGGACCCCGCTCGCCGGGTGGCGGTTC
>JBJMQK010000327.1:0-12003 GCA_045802735.1 Anaeromyxobacteraceae bacterium
TCGCCTCCGGCGGCGCGCAGCCGCTCGCTCACGTTCGCCCTCGCTGGCGGCGCCGCCGCGGCCATCGCCATCGCCGTCGCCGCGCTCTCGTACGCGAAGCTCCACCCCCGGAACGCCGTCGCCACGGCGGAGGCCGAGGCGGCGCCCGCCGCTGCGAGCGCGGCCGCACCGCTCGCCAAGGCCGTCCCCGGTGCCCCGACGATCTTCTTCGGCATGGCCGCGCCGCTCTTCGGTTCCGACAAGGAGCTCGGCCGGGGCATGAAGGCGGGCATCGAGGCCGCGTTCGCCACCGCAAACGAGGCCGGCGGCGTCCATGGCAAGCGCCTCGAGCTCGTCGCGCTCGACGACGGCAACGATCCGGCGAAGAGCGCCCAGGCGATGAAGGAGCTGGTCGAGCGGCACGGCGTCCTCGCGGTGATCGGCAACGCCGGGACGGCGACCGCCGCCGCGGACGTGCCGGTCGTGCTCGAGCACAAGGTGCCCCTCGTCGGCGCGCTCGCCGGCGGACCCGCGCTCCGCAAGGATCCCCCCGACCGCTACGTGTTCGTCTTCCGCCCGGGGATCGCCGACGAGACCGCCGCGGCGGTGCGCTACCTCGTCGAGGTGCGCCGCTTCGCGCCGAGCGAGATCGCGTTCTTCGGCCAGGACGACGAGTTCGGCGAGGCCGCCTGGAGCGGCTTCGCGCGCGCCATGAAGGAGCGCCAGCAGGACCCGGCGCGCCTCGCCCACCTCTCGTACCGCCGGAGCAGCTCGGACGTCGACGCGGCGCTGAAGCGCCTGCGCGCGCACTCCCCGGCGCCCAGGGCGGTGGTGATGGCGGCGACGCACGGGCCGGCGGCGCGCTTCATCGAGCTCGCGAAGGCAGTGCTGCCGGCGACCGTCTTCACCAACGTCTCGTCGGTCGACGCGACCGCGCTCGGCGAGCGGCTCATCGAGGCCAAGGTCCCGCTCGCCGACGACGTCGTCGTGACGCAGGTCGTTCCGGCGCCCGACTCGCGCGCCAGCGCGACGATGAAGTACCGGGCGTCGATCGAGAAGCACGCCCTCGGCGAGCGGCCCGGATACCTGTCGCTCGAGGGCTGGGTGGTGGGCACGCTCGTCGTCGAGGCGCTGAAGCGCGCCGGCGGCGACGTCGATCGCGAGAAGCTCGTCGACGCGCTCGAGGGGCTGCACGACCTCGACATCGGCATCGGCGCGACGCTCGCGTTCTCGAAGGGCGATCACCAGGCGTCGCACAAGGTATGGGGCACCGCGCTCGCCGCGTCGGGCGCGTGGCACCCCGTCGATCTCGAGTAGCCGCACGACACCACGAGGACACTCCGCATGATCGCCACCCAAGGTCCGTTCCTCCCTCGCGCCGCCGTGGCGGGGGTGCTCCTCTCGCTCTTCGCCGCGCTGCCGGCGGGCGCCCAGGGCGCGCCCGTCGGAATCAGCGACGGGGAGGTGCTCTTCGGGATGTCGGCCGCCTTCTCGGGCACGGCGAAGGAGCTGGGCCGCAACATGAAGGTCGGCTTCGACGTCGCGTTCGCGGCCGCGAACGAGGCGGGCGGCGTGAACGGCCGCAAGCTGTCGCTCGTCGCGCTCGACGACAACAACGAGCCCGCCAAGGCGCAGGCCACCATCCGCGACCTCGTCGAGAAGCGGAAGGTCTTCGCGCTCGTCGGCAACGTCGGCTCGGCCGCGATCGAGAGCTACATGCCGTACCTGCTCGACAAGCAGGTGATGCTCTTCGGCGCGATGAGCGGCGCGGGGTTCCTGCGCGCCGACCCGCCCGACCGGTGGGTGTTCAACTACCGCGCGAGCTACGCCGAGGAGACGGCGGCCGCCGTCCGCTGGCTCGTCGAGGTGAAGCGCATCCGGCCGAGCGAGATCGCCTTCTTCGGGCAGGAGGACGGCTACGGGGAGTCCGGCTGGAAGGGCTACTCGCAGCTCCTCCGGCGCTACCGTCGCGACCCGGCGCGCGCGCTGCGCACCGGCTTCAAGCGGAACACCGTGGACGTCGACGACGCGGTGAAGAAGGTCCGCCAGGCGGCCGCGAGCGGGAAGGTCCGCGCCGTGGTGATGGTGGCGACCCACCGGCCGGCGTCGAAGTTCATCGAGCGCCTCCACGGCCTCAACCTCACGTTCACGAACGCCTCGGCGGTCGAGGCGCACGAGCTCGCCGACGACCTCGGACAGCTCGGCGCGCGCTATGCCGACGGGGTCGTGGTCACGCAGGTCGTGCCCATCCCCACTGCCCGCGCGAGCGCGCTCCTCAAGTACCAGGACCAGCTGCGCAAGTTCGCGCCGGGTGAGCGCCCCGACGTCCTCTCGCTGCAGGCGTGGGTCTCGGCGCAGATCCTCCTCGAGGGGCTGAAGCGCGCCGGGCGAAACCTCACGCCGGACAGCCTCGTCGAGGCGCTCGAGTCGATCCGCAGCTGGGACATGGGCATCGGCGTGCCGATCACGTTCGGCCCGTCGGAGCACCAGGCGTCGCACAAGATCTGGGGGACGGTCCTCGACGCGTCGGGAGCGCTCCGCCCGCTCGAGCTCGAATGACGCGACCGGCCGTGGCTCGTCGGGGGAGACCCCGGATCGTGTGACGGGCCGGGGGTGGCGTCCTTCGGGCCGCGTGCGTACAGTGAAGTCAGTCCGGTCCACGCGACCGGGCGCGCGAGAGCGGCCAGGGCAACGGGAGTTGCCCGGTCGCTCTTTGCTTTTGAGGGGCCTTCGTCAGGCGCCCGCGGGGACGTCCGGCGCCTCGATGACCGCGCGCGGCAGCTTCTTCCGGACGACGACGTGCGCCAGGCCCTGGTCGTAGAACGGCTCGCCCTCGCGCGCGTAGCCGCGCTTCAGGTAGAAGCTCTCGGCCGGAAGCTGGGCGTGCACGACGATCTCGGCGAGCCCGCGCAGCGCCGCGATACGCTCGAGCGACGTGAGCACCGCCTCGCCCACGCCGCGCCGGCGCCAGGCGGCGAGCACCGCCATCCGACCAATCTGGCAGGTGCGGGTGTCGAGGCGCACGGCGCGCCCGGTGCCCACGCACGCGCCGTCCTCGGCGAGGACGACGACGTGGTCGGCGTTCTCGTCGTTCGAGTCGCGGTCGAGCGGCCGCGGGACGTTCTGCTCGACCTCGAACACCGCGCGGCGCAGCGCGTACGCAGCGTCGCGCTCGGCGGTCGTGGAGGCGAAGCGGACGGTGTAGCTCATCCGCCCATGCTTAGCCGAAGTGACCGCGGCGCCGCCAGGGGACCCGGGCAGCCTGGCGCCTGAAAATTGATCGCGACGCCCCAAACAGGCGCGCGCGGACGGCCGGGGCGGTTGTACTAATTGTCGAAACCATTGGCGTCCCGGCTCTACCGACGGTTGGCCCGGACGCAATCGAGGAGCAACCATGGCGCGCGCAACGACGGACATCGACGGGATCATCTCCGGGGCCATCGCCGAGGCGATGAAGAAGATCGGCCCTGCGCTGCAGCGCCACGTCGCCACGCTGCTCGCGGAGGGCCTCGACGAGGCGCTGGCGCTCGGGTCGGCGCCGCCGCGGCGCGCCGCGCCGCGCCGCACGCGCCCGCGCACCGAGATCACGAAGTGGGTCGCCGACCGGAACGCGCGGCGCGTCCCCATCTTCGTCATCGAGGCCACCGGCCTCGACACGAAGAAGGCGATCGTCGCCAAGTTCGGCGAGAACGCGACGTTCGAGAAGGGCAAGGGCCTGCCGAAGCCGGCGAAGGCCGCCTGACCCGCGGATCCAGGCGCGCGGGCTCGCCCACCAGCACGAGCGCGCCCGGCCGCACCTCGGCGATGCAGGAGAGTTCGCGCGCCGTGCCGCCCGGCGGGCCGACGGCGAGCGAGAGCCGCTGCCGCACCGCGGCGCTGTCGTCCGCGAGGAGGGCCGCGAACCGCGGAGCCCCGTCGCCCGCGAGGAAGCGCTGGAGCGGTTCCCCGACTGGCCGTGGCGCGGGTGCTCCGATCGCGCGGGCGAGCGCCGCGTTGCACCACAGGACGGTCCCGCCGCGGTCCGTCACGACGGCGTGGCAGTACACGGAGTCCGCGAGAAAGGCGGCGAGGAGGAGCGTCCCGTCGCCGACGAGCTCGGCCGGCGCGGGGCCGGCGCTCGCCTCGATGCGCTCCAGGATGCGCAGCTCCGTGGCCGTCGCGTCGAGCTTCAGGCCGCGGGGGATCCCCTCGTGGGAGCGGTGGTGCTCCGGGCTCGCGTGCCACGCGCGGAAGCTCGGCTCGTCGCTCCACCGCGTCACGAGCACGAACGTCGCCGGATCGCGCGGATCGACGAACGTCTCGAGCCCGAGGAAGCCCCTCGCGTTCTCGACGCGCCGCGGCCGCGTCAGGAAAGCCTGCCGCACCTCGCCGGCGAGGCCGTTCGCCACCCGGAACCTCGAGACGGCGAGGATCATGTGCGTTCTTCTTGGCGGCGGCGGCGACGGCGTGCACGCCCGCCTGCGCGCCTTCGGAAGGGTCGCGGCACGACCCAGGGTGCGAATGGACCCGCACTCAACTCCGCGAAACGACTGTCGCCGCGCTGGTGCGGCGGTCGCACGTAGCGTGCGTCCACATGCTCGACGCGACCAGACCATCCCGCGGATCTCGGCGGCGTCCCTTCTCGGGGACGAAGGCGCACCGCACGGCGGTGCTGGCCGCGGCCGCTGCTCTCGGGACGTCATGGTGGCGCGCCGTCGACCTCGTCGCCGCCGAGCGCGGAGTCCTCACCCCCGGCCTCTCGCTGCTCGTCGCCTTTGGCGCGACCGGGCTCGCGCTCGTGGCGGGGGCTCGCGCCCTGCGCTGGGCCGAGGCGCCGGGCCGCAGCCGATCGGAGCGGTCAACCCCCCGGCCGCGGTATACCGGCGGCGTGCACTTCACCTTCGAACCCGGCGCTCGCGACCGGGACACCGCGGCACGCCGGGGGGCGCTCCTCACGCGGCGCGGGCGCGTCGAGACGCCGGCGTTCATGCCCGTCGGGACGCGCGCGACCGTCACCGGCCTCACGCCCGACGACCTCCTCGCCGTCGGCGCCGAGATCATCCTCGGGAACACCTACCACCTGCTCCTCAGGCCCGGTCCGGAGGCGATGCGTCAGCTCGGCGGGCTCCACCGCTTCATGGCCTGGGAGCGCCCCATCCTCACCGACTCCGGCGGATTCCAGATCTTCTCGCTCGCCTCGGCGCGGACGGTCACGGAGGAGGGCGCGCGCTTCAGGAGCTACGTCGATGGCAGCTACCACCGCCTCACGCCGGAGCGCTCGATCGAGGTGCAGACCGCGCTCGGCTCCGACGTGATGATGGTGCTCGACGTCTGCCTGCCCTCGACGGCGCAGGGCGACGCGGTGCGCGACGCGATGGAGCGCACCCATCGCTGGGCGCTCCGCAGCCTCGCCGCGCGCACGGATCCCGAGCAGGCACTCTTCGCCATCGTCCAGGGCGGCCTCTCGCCCGCGCTCCGCGCCGAGTCGGCGCGCTTCCTCGCCGCGCACCCGTTCGACGGGTTCGCCATCGGCGGCCTGGCCGTGGGCGACACGCGCGCCGAGCGCGGCGAGGTGATCGCCCGCACGGCGGCGGCGCTCCCGGCGGCGAAGCCGCGCTACCTCATGGGCGTCGGAACGCCGCCCGACATCGTCGAGGCGGTGGCGCAGGGCGTCGACATGTTCGACTGCGTCATCCCGACGACGCTCGCCTGGCAGGGGACGGCCTTCACGTGGACGGGGCGGGTGCGGATCACGCGCGGCGAGCACCGCCTGTCGGACGCGCCGCTCGACGAACGGTGCGAGTGCCCGACCTGCCGCCGCCACCCGCGCGGCTATCTGCACCACCTCCTCAAGTGCAAGGAGCCCCTCGGGCCGCGTTTGCTGTCGGTGCACAACCTCCACCACTACCTCGAGCTGATGCGGCGCATCCGCGCCGCGATCGAGGCGGGCGAGTACGCCGCGTTCGCGCGCGCGACCCTCGCCGCGATCGACCGCCACGAGCACGACCCGGCGGCGCGCGTCCCCGGGGCGCGCCCGCGCACGCCGGCGCCGGCGCCAGCGCCCGAGGTGCGGGCGGCCTCGGGGGACGAGGCGGGAGGGCGGTTCGAGATCGTCGTCAC
This sequence comes from Anaeromyxobacteraceae bacterium, assembly GCA_045802735.1. GTDB lineage: Bacteria > Myxococcota > Myxococcia > Myxococcales > Anaeromyxobacteraceae > Anaeromyxobacter_A. The sequence goes on from JBJMQK010000327.1 coordinate 6,079, forward strand.
GAGCGGCGGCGCACCGGCGGTGCTCGACCGCCGGTCCGGGGAGGTGATGCACCCCGTCGTCGGCGCCGCCGTCGAATCGGAGCGGCTCTACGTCGCGCAGTCCCGGCTCGCCGAGCGCCTCGCCGCCCCCGGCGCGCCGCTCGTGCTGTTCGACGTCGGCCTCGGCGCCGGCGCCAATGCCCTCGCGGCGCTGCGCTGCGCGCGCGGGGCTGCGCCGGGCGGCCGCGGGCTGCGCCTCCTCTCCTTCGAGGAGGACACTGCCGGGCTCGCCCTCGCCGCTTCGGATGACGGCGCAGCGCGCCTCGGGCTCGGCGAAGCGGACGTCGCCGCCGCGCGCGCGCTCCTCGCCGCGGGGGCGCACGAGGAGGCGAGGACGCGCTGGACCCTCGTCCGCGGCGACTTCCTCGCGGCGCTCGCGCTCGCGGGGCCGCTCGCCGACGTGGTCTTCTGGGATCCGTTCTCTCCGCGCCACGACGCCGCCCCGTGGGGCGTGGCCGCGTTCACTGCGCTGCGGCGGCGCTGCGGTCCCGAGGCGACGGTGTTCACTTACAGCACGGCCACCGCCGTCCGGAGCGCGCTCCTCCTCGCCGGCTTCTCGGTCGGCGCGGGCGATGCGTCGGGCCCGAAGGCCGAGACCACCGCCGCCGCGGTGCGCACGGGCGATCTCGCGCGGCCGCTCGACCGCCGCTGGCTCGAGCGGCTCGCGCGCTCGTCGGCTCCGTTTCCGGCCGACGCGCCGCCCGACGCTGCAGCGCGCGTCGCCGAGCACCCGCAGTTCCGCTAGGGCCCTGCGCGCGGGGGCGGACGCGCGAAGCGCTTTCGCCGCCGCCCGGCGCGGTGTATGGCTTACGCCATGAAGACCTTGACCGAGCTCAGCGGGACCCAGATCCGGATGGCGGCGGCAGCGATCGCCGATGCGCGGCGCAAGCTCCCGCGCGAGGAGGCGCCGGCGGCACCGACGGAGGCAGCGCCCGCCGCGGCCTCGACGGAGGCACCGCCCGCCGCGGCCCAGGCCGAGGCAGCCGCGCCCGCAGAGGGCGCGCCGGCGACCGGCGACCCCGGCGCGGTGCCACCGGCCGAGGCGGCCGAGGCGGCAGCGCCCGAGGCTGAGGCCGGCGCCGAGGCGGTCGCGCCCGAGCGCAAGGGCGGCGGTCGGAAGGAGGCCGGTGAGGACGTCGAGAGCGATGCCGTGAAGGCGGCGCTCGACGAGGCCGTCGCGACCGCGACGGGCCTCTCGGGCGATCGGCTGGCGCGGCTCCGCGACGCGGTGAAGGCGGTGGGCCGCCACACGAAGGACGTCCGGCTGGTGCGCGTGTTCGCGCCGGACGAGGAGATCTCCGGGGCGACGAAGATCGGGGAATTCCAGTACGTCGTCGACCTCGCCCCGGCGAACATGACCCAGAGCGCCGGCCTGAAGCGCGAGCGGGGCGGTCGCGGCGGCGGCGGGGCCGGTGGCGGGCGCGGCGGAGGTGGAGGCGGCCGCGGTGGTGGCGGTGGCGGTGGAGGCGGCGGTGGCTCCGGCGGCACGAAGGCCGGTCAGACCGGCGGCTTCTCGATGGATTCGCTGCGTGACGACCGCAAGGGTAGCGGCGGCCGCGGCGGCGGGCGCGGCGGTCCTGGCGGTCGGCCCGGCGGCGGCGGTGGCCGCCCCGGCGGCGGCGGCGGACGTCCGAGCGGTGGCCGTCCCGGTGGTGGCGCCGGCGGCGCGAAGCCGTAGCGGCGGGCGCTCGCAACGCCAGGTGCTCGAGCGGCACGCGGAGCGCCACCACAACGGCGAGGTTGGCGCAGCGCTGCGAGCGGGTGAGCCCGGCGGGAGGTCGCTCGCACGCGGAAGGCGCGTCACCTCACGCCCCGAACCTGGGTCGCAGTTCCTGCTACAAACCCCTTTCACCATGAGCGCGTCCGCCGACGAGTTCCTCAGCAAGGGCGCCCTCTGACGCACGGGGACGTGGTGGCGCGCTTCGTGCTCATAGGAGAGGTCGTTCAGCGCTGTGCTCGGACGACCCCTGAGCCAGGTCGTTCAAGAGCGGGCCGGACACGGGCGGCGGTGACCACGAGCCGGGTCATCGCCGCCCAGGTTGTTTTCGGGTCGCGCCCGCTGCGCCGTGCCGCGCGTCTGCCGCGCGGGTGGCGGTAGAGCATGGGAATCGAACCCACCTGCAGCGCCATTCAGCACCACACACCGGTTTTGAAGACCGGGCCCGGCACCAGCCTGGGAAGCTCTACCGCGGTCGGGTTTACGGTGTGGCGCGCGCTGCGTCAAGGACGGGCCGCCGCGCAGCGCCGAGGTCGTCGGGCTCACGGGGCGCCTCGGCCTCGAGGCGGGCATGCAGCGCGGACAGGGGCAGGCTGACCTCGAACAGCGCGCCCTCGCCCGGGCAGCTCGTCACGCGGACGTTGCCGCCATGCGCCTCGACGAGGTGCCGCGCGAGCCAGAGCCCCATCCCGAAGCCGCCGAAGTGCTCCGGCGGGACGGCGCGCTCGAAGCGCTCGAACACGCGGCGCTGCGCCTCGGGGCTGATGCCGACGCCGTGATCGCGCACCGCGATGCGCGCGCCGCCGCCGGCGGGGACCGCCTCGACGGCGATGGGCCGCCCCTCGCCGTACTTGACGGCGTTCGAGAGCAGGCTCTCGACGACCTGCCCGAGGCGACGCGGGTCCCAGCTGCCCGCCACCTCCTCGTCGAGCCGGACGGTGAGATCGCTCCCCGACGCCTCGAGCTCCGGGCGGACGCGCTCGACCGCGCCCATGACCACCGCTGCGAGCCGCACGCGCGCGAGGTGCAGCGTGAGCTCGCCGGCGGCGACGCCCGTGACGTCGAGCAGGCCCTCCACGAGCTTCGTCATGCGCTGGACGTGATGCTTGAGGCGCGTGACGTCGCGTCTCAGCATCTCCGGCGGCACGCCGCGCTCGCAGGACCGCTCGAGCGCGCCGAGCTGCAGGACGATCGGCGTGAGCGGGGTCTTGAGCTCGTGCGAGGCGATGCCGATGAACTCGTCGCGCGCGCGCACGGCGCTGCGGAGCTGGTCCCAGAGCTGCGCGTTCGCGAGCGCGATCGCGGCGGTGTCGGCGAGGGCCTCGAGGAGCGCCAGCTCGCGCGGCGTGGCCGCGTGCTGCACCGCCCAGTAGGCGCCGATCGCCGCGACCGGATCGTCGCGCCGGACAGGGACCATGGCGAGGCTGCGCACGAACGTGGGCTCGTAGGCCGCGACCGGGATGCGCGGGTCGGCGAAGACGTCCTCGATGGCGACGGACGTGCGGTGGATCATCACCCAGCCCGAGATGCACTGGCTCGCCGGGAAGCGCCGCCCCTTCCAGAGGGGCGCGATGGCGCTCTCCTCGGCGTAGTGGACGAGGTCGCCCTCGCGGAGCACGAAGGTCACGCCGTCGGCGCCGGTCAGCTCGCGCGCGGACCGCCGCACCACCTCGAGCACACCGCGCAGGTCGCGGACGTACGAGAGCTCCTGCGACATCGCGAGGAGGCCGGCCGCGTCCGATGGCGAGAGCTGCGAGATGGGTTGGTTGCTCGCGGGCATGAGGGCGGGGGAGGGGGCGTCCAGGCGCGGTCCCTTCGAGTGACCGGACGCGTCACAGTAGCGCGATCGCCTCCTGCGCGTCACCGCCGCGCCCCACCCGGATTGCGGCACGGCGGCGCGGCCCCAAACGGGGGCGGATGAGCCGCCGCTCGCCCGGCCTTACCTCAGGAGAGGTTTTCCGTGCAGGTCCGAAATTACATCGCCTTCGCGATCCCGTTCTTCCTCCTCCTCATCGCGATCGAGGTGCTGGTCGCCCGCTCGCGCGGCCGCAGCGTCTATCGCCTGCAGGACGCGCTCGCGGATCTCGGCTGCGGCGTGGGCCAGCAGGTCGTCATGGTCTTCGCCGGCGCGGCGGTCCTCGCGGGCTATGCCTGGCTCCACGAGCGCGCGCGCCTCCTCACGCTCGACGCGGCGTCCCCCGTACCGTGGGTCGTTGCGTTCCTGTTCGTCGACGTCGCGTACTATGCGTGGCACCGGCTGTCGCACGAGGTGAACTTCCTCTGGGCGGCGCACGCCGTCCACCACCAGAGCGAGGATTACAACCTCGCCGTGGCGCTGCGGCAATCGATCCTCACCGGCTTCACCTCGCTGCCGTTCTACTACCCGATGGCCTTCCTCGGGATCCCGCCGGTCGTCTACGCGACCACGGTCGCGCTCTCGACGCTGTACCAGTTCTGGATCCACACCGAGCTCGTCCCGAAGCTCGGGGTGCTCGAGCTCTTCCTCAACACGCCGTCGCACCACCGGGTCCACCACGCGATCAATCCCGCGTACCTCGACAGGAACTACGGCGCGGTGCTCATCGTCTGGGACCGCCTGTTCGGCACCTTCGCCGAGGAGCGCGACGCGCCGGTGTACGGCACGACGAAGCCGCTCGCGAGCTTCAACGCCGCCTGGGCGCAGGTGCAGACCTGGTTCGAGATCGCGGCGAAGGGGAGGGCGCTGCCGCGCCGCCGCGACCGGCTCCGGCTGTGGCTCGCGCCGCCGTCCTGGAACCCCGCCGGCGCGCCGACGCCCTCCGAGGCGGAGCTGCGCGCCCGCCCGAAGTACGCCGCGCCCGTCCCGGGCGCGCTGCGCGGGTACGCCGCGCTGCACTTCGCCCCGCTCGTCGCCGCGACGTTCTTCATGCTGCTGTGGCAGTACACCGCGCCGCGGGCGGGGCTCGCCATCGCCGCCGCGCTCGTCTTCGCGACGCTCCTGTCGCTCGGTGCGCTCATGGACGCGAGACGATGGGCGCTGCCGCTCGAGGTGGCGCGGCTCGCGGCGGTGGCGACCGTGCTCGTCGCGCTGAGGCCGGGAGGGATGTCGCTCGCCGTCGCCGCCGCGCTCGCGACCGTCGTCGCCGGCGGGAGCGCGGTCGTCCTCGCGCGCCACGGCCCGCACGCCGTCGCGCGCGCCGTGCCGATCGCCGGCGGCGGTTAGACCCTCACAGCGGCGCCCAGTTGATCCGATCCCGGACGTCACTGCCCGCCGCTGTGACGATATCCGGCGCCTGCGGCGCCTCATTCCGGGGGGAGAAACTCTCCCCCCGAGACCCCCCATCCCGAGCGTCACCTCAAGTGGGCAGGATCAGGCCGGCTCCTCGTTCGCGTTCGAGCGCGCCTTCGACGGGCGGGCGCCGGCGGCCGGCGGCGCGTGCTCGTCGCCGTACGGGGCCATCCGCTGCATGAGGCGCTCGTGCGGCATCGCCGCGCGCAGCGACCGGAGATATTGCATCGGCGAGTAGAAGACGAAGTTCGACACGCGGCTCGTGTAGATGCACGCGTAGTCCTCGATCTGCTCGCCGAAGCGCGAGTTCTCGTGCCCTTCCTTGAAGGTGACGCCCCAGTAGCGGTTGTAGCCGAGCTCGACGCGGCGCTCGAGCTCCTCGATGCGGGCGTTCGCGTCGCGCTGCGCCTTGCGCAGCCGCTCGAGATCGCGCTTCAGCTCGCGCCGGTCCGCGTCCACCTCGGCGCGCACGGGCCCGTCGCGCGCGTCGCGCTCGAGCCGCCGCTCGAGGGCGTTCAGCGCCGACTTCCGCGCGGTGAGCTCGTCCTCGATGCGCGTGCGCAGCTCCTCCAGGCGGTTCAGCTCGTCCACCGCGTCGCCGTTCTTCTCGAGCCAGGCGAGCTCGGGCTCGAGCTCGTGGACGATCATGCAGGTGCGCCAGAGCGAGCTCTTCCGCGAGCGCAGGATGTCGCCGTAGATGTGATCGCCGACGTACAGCACGCGGTCGCCGCCGATGCCGGCGATGCGCTGGAACTCGGCGAGGCTGCCGCCCTGGTACATGCGCCCGCGCTCGAGCGCCTTCGCCTCGCCGGTGACCGCGTAGGCCTCGTCGAGCTCGAGGATGGGGCGCTTCTCGGCGAACCAGCCCGGCTTCCCCGCGCCGGTGAGGATGTAGTCGAAG
>JBJMQK010000352.1:0-3532 GCA_045802735.1 Anaeromyxobacteraceae bacterium
CTCGGCGACTGATGCCGCCGCGGCGCTGGGCAGGGTGGGGCGCCGGCCCCGCGGGCGCGGGCTCGGTGGGCGGGCCGACGCGGCTGTTCGTCCTCGTCGCGCTCGTCGGCTGCGCGGTCGTCGCCGTCGTGCTCTGGCGCGACGGCAACGACAAGGGCGCGCTGTTCGCGGTCGCGGCGACGATCTACTTCGGCTTGAGGCTCGCGCGCGTGCTCGGCGGGCGGAGGCGTGATGACGAACCGTGAACCGCTGCGGCCGGTGCTCTACGACGACGCGCGGGACGAGGTGCGGCTCCTCGACCAGCGCCTCCTCCCCGACGAGGAGACCTGGCTCGCGCTCGGGACGGCCGACGGCGTCGTCGACGCGGTGAAGACGCTCGCCGTGCGCGGCGCGCCCGCCATCGGCGTCGCGGCGGCGTACGCGCTCGCCTGCGAGGCGCGGCGCGGCGCGGACCGGCGCGCGCTCGACGGCGCCGCAGCGCGCCTCATCGCGGCGCGGCCCACCGCCGTGAACCTCGCCTGGGCCGTCGAGCGCATGCGGCGGAGCTTCGATCGCGGCACCGCGGCGCTCCTCGCCGAGGCGCACGCCATCCGCGACGAGGACGAGGCCGCCTGCCGGCGCATCGGCGCGCTCGGCGCGGCGCTCGTGCCCGACCGCGCGTGCATCCTCACGCACTGCAACGCGGGCGCGCTCGCCACCGCCGGCTACGGCACCGCGCTCGGCGTCGTGCGCTCGGCGTTCGAGGCGGGGAAGGGCGTCGTGGTGCTCGCCGACGAGACGCGGCCCTTCCTCCAGGGCGCGCGCCTCACCGCCTGGGAGCTGCAGCGCGACGGCATCCCGGTCACGCTCCTCACCGACGGCATGGCCGGCTGGCTCATGCACCGCGGCGAGATCTCCTGCGTGGTCGTGGGCGCCGACCGCATCGCGCGCTCGGGCGACGTGGCGAACAAGATCGGCACCTACTCCCTCGCGGTGCTCGCGAAGCACCACGGGATCCCGTTCTACGTCGCCGCGCCGTGGAGCACGGTCGACCTCGCGACGGCCTCGGGCGCCGACATCCCCATCGAGGAGCGCGAGAGCGACGAGGTGACGATGATGGCCGGCCGCCGCATCGCGCCGGTGGGCGTCCGCGCGCGGTATCCGGCGTTCGACGTGACGCCCGCGGAGCTCGTGACCGCGATCGTCACGGAGCGCGGCGTCTCGCGGGTGCCGCACGCGGCGGCGCTCGAGGCCATGGCGCCGCGGTAGGCAGCCGATCCGCTGGCTCGCGCGACGCGCCGCGTTATGATGTCCAACGTGGCCACGCCCTGCCCAGCCTGCGGCAAGCCGCAAGGGACGAACGCCGGCTGCCTGTCGTGCCGCGACGCCGCGGCGCGCGAGCTCGCCCGCGAGGCGCGCGACATCACCGAGGAGTCGCTCGCGGGGCGGGCCGAGGCGGCGCGCCTCTTCACCGAGAGTCCGCCGTGGTACGCGCGCAGCCACGCCGGCAAGCTCATGACGAAGCTGCGGCTCCTGTGGATGGTCGTCGGCGACTACGCCGCCGGGCGCTACCGCAGGCTGCCGTGGCGCTCGATCGCCGTGTGCGCCGCCGCGATCGCCTACGTGCTCTCGCCCATCGACCTCATCCCCGACTTCATCGTGCCGATCGGCTGGACCGACGACCTCGTCGTGCTCGGGCTCGCCTGGGGGATGGTGAAGACCGAGCTGCGCGAGTACTGCGCGTGGAAGGGCGTGTCGCCGGCGCACTTCGGCCTGTAGCGGGCGCCGCGCGTCGTTATCCGAGGCGGATGGCAGAGGGACGCGAGCAGCTCCGCAGCTTCGGCTCCGGCCGCGTGGTCGTCGCCATCGGGCTCGACCGCTCGCCGTTCCACGACGTCTACCACCAGCTCCTCACGATGCCGTGGCGGCGCTTCTTCGCGCTGGTGTTCGTGGGCTACCTCATCGTCAATGCCGTCTTCGCCATCGGTTACTACGCCGAGCTCGACGGCATCGAGAACGCGACCCCGGGCTCGTTCGCCGACGCCTTCTTCTTCAGCGTCCAGACGCTCGCGACCATCGGCTACGGGCGGATGTCGCCGCGCACGATCCTCGTGAACGTGCTCGTGAGCGCCGAGGCCCTCCTCGGGATGCTCGGGCTCGCGGTGACGACCGGCCTCGTCTACGCCCGCTTCGCGCGGCCCACGGCGCGCGTGCTCTTCAGCCGCGGCGCCGTCGTCGCGCCGTACGAGGGCGTGCCCTCGCTCATGTTCCGCATGGCGAACGCGCGCGGGACGCAGATCGTCGAGGCGCGCCTCAAGCTCACGCTCGTGCGCACCGAGACGACGCGCGAGGGCGAGCCGGTGCGCCGCGTCCACGACCTGAAGCTGGTCCGCGCGGAGCACAACGCCTTCGCGCTCACCTGGACCGCCATCCACCCGCTCGACGCGGCGAGCCCGCTCCGCGGCGCGGACGCGGCGGCGATGCGCGCCACGATGTCGGATCTCATCGCGTCGCTCACCGGCATCGACGAGGGGCTCGCCCAGACCATCCACGCGCGGTACGCCTACGGTCCGGGCGACATCACCTGGGGCGCCCGCTTCGCCGACATCCTGACGCCAGGCGCGGAGCGCTCGGTCATCGACTACCGGCGCTTCCACGACACGGAGCCGCTCATGGCGGCGGTCAGTCGACTTGATCCCGCAGCGTCGCTTCCGCCGCCATGAGAGATCCGGCGCCTGGCGGCGCCTCGGTCCGGGGGGAGAGACTCTCCCCCCGAGACCCCCATCGCGAGCGTCACTTCGACTGGAGCAGCGCGATCAGCGGCGCTTCATGTCGGCGACGACGCGGGCGAGCTCCGCGCGCGCCGCGTCTGCGCTCGGCGCGCGCCAGGGCCGGCCGTGGCCGGGGAGGACCGCCTCGAAGCGGTGCGCGAGCAGGCGCTCCATCGAGCGCACCTGCTCGCCCCAGTCGTACCAGCACACCGATCGCGACGCGCCGAGGCGCCCCTCGGCGTCGCCCCACAGGTGGTCGCCCGTGAAGAGCCAGCGGTCGCGGTGGAGGAGCGCGCACGAGCCGGGCGTGTGGCCCGGCACCGGGACGACGAGGAGGTCGTCCGCGAGCGCGACCGGCGCCTCGCCCTCGATGCGCCGCTCGACGCCGGCCGTGCCGCGCGTCACGTCGCGGGCGTGGAGCACCCGCTCGCAGCCGAGCGCCTCGGTCCAGCGCGCGTGGTCGGCGACGTCGTCGCGGTGGGTGAGGAAGAGCCAGCGCACGCCGCCGAGCGCGCGCAGGCGGGCGAGGAGCGGCCGGGCGAAGCGCGGAGCGTCGACGAGGACGTTGCCGCCCTCGCGCACGACGAGCCAGCTCGCCGCGCCGAACGAGCTCTCGGCGGCGTAGCCGCAGGCGTGGATGCCGCCCTCGGCGTCGTACGGCACCGGGAACGCGCGCGCCGCCCGGGCGGCGGCGGCGCCGGCGAGCGAGCTCCCGATCGCGGCGACCGGGCAGGCCACGAGCGCGAGCAGCGCGCTGTGCTGCTCGGCCTCCGTCGCCGGCT
>JBJMQK010000389.1:0-4325 GCA_045802735.1 Anaeromyxobacteraceae bacterium
GGAATAATGCGTGGCAATCTCAGGTGATTGTCCGGTAGGTCATCCGCTCTATGGAGCTCGTCCGCGCGCTGGCGTACCTGTGACTCCATGATCCGGGTCACGCGTGAACAGCTCGTCGAGTGGCGCCTCGCGTTGTCGTGGAACGACGGGGCGGGGCTCGAGCCCAGTGACGTGGAGCAGCTCCTCGAAGAGATCGAGCGCCTCCAGGGCGAGGTCGAGCAGCTCCGGCGCCGTACCCGCGCGGACCGGACGCCGTGGTCGACAGCCCAGTGACGGCGACGCGTCACAGCGGCGCCCAGTTTATTTGAGCGCGAGTGTCATCGCGAGCGTCACTTCAACTGGGCAGCGCTGTCAGTCTCGTCGCACCCGGACGTAGCCCTCGACCCAGTTCGAGAGGACGCGGGTCGCCTCGGGCGTCGCGCGTATCGAACCGATCGCCTCGTCGGCGAGGCCGGGCCGCGCTGCCTCGAGCCAATCCCGCTCGGCCTGCGCGAAGGCGCGCGCGCGGGCGGCATCGAACTCGGGATGGAACTGGACCGCGCGGAGTCGCGGACCGTGCGCGAAGGCCTGCACGGGGGTGTGCGCGTTCCTCGCGAGCAGCACCGCGCCCGGAGGGAGCCTCGGGACGTGGTCCTCGTGCCCATGCTGGACCGCAACGCGGCGCGGCAACCCGGCGAACAGGGGATCGGCCGCTCCCGCGTCGGTGAGCTCCACCTCCACGGTGCCGGACTCGGGGCCCGCCGGGTGGCGCTCCACCGGTGCGCCGAGCGCCTGGGCGAGGAGCTGGTGCCCGAAGCAGACGCCCAGCACCGGCGTCCGCTCCGCCGCGGCGACGAGCCAGGCGCCGAGGGCCTCCATCCACGGCGCCCGCCGCGTGACGCTGTCCACCGATCCGGTGACGACGACGCCGTCGAAGCGGGAAGGATCCGGCAGCGTCCCGAGGACCGCGTCGGCGACGACCGGGGTGACGCGCGGCGCGAGGAGCGCGGAGAACCAGTCGGAGAAGTCGCCGTGGCGCTCGCGCACGGCTTCCGGCGCCGAGCCCGCGCGGACGACGAGGACGCGCTGCATGAGGCCGAGTATAGCCGCGCCCTGAGGGTCTTGACCCGTTCGCCCTTCGACTCCGCCCTTCGGGCTACGCTCAGGGTGAACGGAGGGGCCTTCGACGACCATCCAGCGCTCTCACGCGCGAGGCGCCGCCGCCCGCGACAGCTCGTCGAGCCGCTCGAGCTCGCGCGGGGAGAGCGCGAGGCCCATCGCCGCGGCGCTCTCGCGCGCGTGGTGCGGGCGCGTCGCGCCCGGGATCGCGACCACGGTGTCGCCGTGGAACGTGACGAGCCAGGCGAGCGCCACCTGCGAGGGCGTCGCGCCGTGCGCGGCGGCGATCGCCTTCAGCTCCGTCACGAGCGGGCGCGTGCGCGCGAGGCCGCGCGCGCGAAAGGCGGGCATGAAGCGGCGCGGCCCCGGCGCGCGGCGGATGAGCGACGGGTCGTCGTGGAACTTGCCCGAGAGGATGCCCTGCGCGAGCGGCGAGTAGGCGATGATCGTGACGCCGAGCTCCTTCGCCGCCGCGAGGACGCCGTTCCGCTCGATGCGCCGGTCGAGGAGCGAGTACTGCATCTGGTTCGAGGCGAGCGGGATCCCGCGCTTCGCGAGCGCGCCGTGCGCGCGACGCATCCGGCTCGCGCCGAAGTTCGACACCCCCACCGCGCGGATGCGGCCCGCCGAGACGAGGTCCGCCATGGCGCGCATCTCGGCCTCGACGAACGACAGCCCGGCCCAGTGGTGAACCTGGTGCAGGTCGATCGGGTACGGCGCGAGCGCCTCGGCGCGGGCGCGGATCGTCTCGGTGATCGATCGCGCCGTCCGGCCGAAGGGCTGCCACTTCGTCGCGACGACCACCTCGCCCGGCCGCTTCCCGCCGACCTCGAGCCCGTGCGCGAGCGCCTGCTCCGACCGACCCTTCCCGTACGCCTCGGCGGTGTCGAACCACGTCACCCCGCCCTCGAGCGCCGCCTTCACGATGGCGTCCACCCGGTCCTGCGGCAGCGCCTCCCAGAAGCCGCCGATGAGCCCTCTGCCCTCCGAGAACTGCCAGCAGCCGAGGCCGAGCGGCGAGATCTGGAGATCGGTCCGGCCGAGGCGCCGCTGAGTCATGTCAGTGCCATTGCAGGCCGATGGTGGGGAGCGCCACGAACGTCGAGCTGCCGCTGCGCGTGTAGAAGTCGAAGCGGATCTCGCCGAGGAGGTTCATGTTCGGCGCGACGGCGACCGCGACGCCGCCGCCGAACTGGATCGCGAGGGCGACGGTGGTGTCGGAGTCGGTGGTGAACGTCTGGAAGGGGGTCGTGACGGTCACGCCCGAGAGGTGCAGCAGCGCGAGGCCGAGGCCGACGTCGCCGTACACGGCGAGCTGCGGCGACAGCGCGAACACGAGCTTCGCGTCCGGGACGACCTCGAAGATCCACAGCGACGAGTCGAAGTCGGCGGAGTGGTAGGCGAACGAGCCGCGCAGGCCGAGGTCGACGCGCGCCTGCGGCGCGACGTCGGCGTAGCCGTACATGATCTCGCCGGTGAGGCGCGGCCCCACGCTGAAGCCGCCCGGCGGCAGGTCGAGCGCGAGCAGGAAGCTGTAGTCGTAGGCGCCGAGCGGAGCGCCGATCGCGGACGAGCCGCCCGCGGAGGTGGCCGTGCGGGTGCCCCGCGCCTGGGCCGAGCCGAGCGCCGGCGCGAGGAGGAGGGCGAGGAGCGAGACGCCTCTGGCGATGCGATGGGTCATGGAGAGGGTTCTCGCACAGCTGAACGCCGAGGCAAGCGTTCTCGGGGGGTGCATGCCGCGCGGCTAGAGCACGCCCCGTTCGCGCAGCACCCTCACGAGGTCCGCGCTCACGGCCGCGTGCCGCGCCTTCCACTCGCCGTGCGCGCCCGGCCCGACCCGGTTCGCCACCGCGAGGGCCGCGCCGGCGGGGATTCGCGTCGCCTCACAGGCCGCGAAGACGCCCGTCAGCTCGAGGTGCTCCACCGCCGCGACCGCCGCCAGCGCGCGCGCGCCCTCGACGGTGGAGGTGATGGCCGGCGGCACCGCCACCGCGCAGGCCGGGAGCGGCGGGAGCCAGGCCGCCGCCCAGCGCGTCCGCTCGATCGCGGGGCGGTACGCGCGCCCCGCCACCTCCTCGACGCTCGTCGCGATGGCCTCCGCCGCGGCGACGAGGTCGCCTGGCGCGAGCCGCCCGTCGTACGCGCCGCAGGTCCCCACGAAGAGGACGCGCGACGGCCGCGCCTCCGCGAGGAGCCGGGCCGTCGCGAGGGCGGCGCCGAGGGCGCCCACCCCGACGCAGGCGCAGCGCCAGCCCGGCGGCGGCGCGGCATCGAGGCCGGCCAGCTCGGGCGGGAACGCCGCGAGCAAGAGCGCGAGGTCGTCGGTCACCGGCGGAACCTAACGCGCCCGGTCGGCGAAGCATCCAGGCTGGCGGTTGACAAACGTGTCCGTTATAGCGGACAACTGGCGCATGGAATCCGCCGGAACGGACGCAGGGAGGTGGTGCTGATGGCCTCGAGCTCACCCGCGCGGCGCGCGCTCTCGCACCTCGACTGGCTGGAGGCCGAGGCCATCCAGATCATGCGCGAGGTCGCGGGGCAGTGCGCGAACCCGGCGCTGCTCTTCTCCGGTGGCAAGGACTCGGTGTGCCTCCTCCGGATCGCGGAGAAGGCGTTCCGCCCGGGGCGCTTCCCCTTCCCGCTCCTGCACATCGACACCGGGCACAACTACCCCGAGGTCATCGCCTTCCGCGACCGGCGCGCCGCCGAGCTGCGCGAGCGGCTCGTGGTCCGCTCGGTCGAGGACTCGATGCGCGCCGGCCGCGTCGTCCTGAAGCACCCGGGCGAGTCGCGCAACAAGCACCAGTCGGTCACGCTCCTCGACGCGATCGCCGAGCTGGAGCTCGACGCCTGCATCGGCGGCGCGCGGCGCGACGAGGAGAAGGCGCGCGCCAAGGAGCGCATCTTCTCCTTCCGCGACGAGCTCGGCGGCTGGGATCCCAAGCACCAGCGCCCCGAGCTGTGGAGCCTCTACAACGCCCGCATCCACAAGGGCGAGAACATCCGCGCCTTCCCGATCTCCGACTGGACCGAGCTCGACGTCTGGCGCTACCTGGCCAAGGAAAACGTCGACCTGCCGCAGATCTACTTCGCCCACGAGCGCGAGGTGGTCGAGCACGAGGGTCTGCTGATGGCCGTCAACGAGTTCTTCCCGCTGCCCGAGGGAGCGACCGCGGAGAAGCGGATGGTTCGCTACCGGACCGTCGGCGACGCCACCTCGACCGGTG
>JBJMQK010000396.1:0-2951 GCA_045802735.1 Anaeromyxobacteraceae bacterium
TCGGCCCCTCGAAGTCCTTCTCGTAGAAGTAGTTCATCAGCTCGTAGTCGCCCGGATACCCGAACGGCTTGTGGAGCGCACGATGCATCCACGGCGCCTGCATGAGGAACCCGTGGACCTGCCGGTGCGAGCGCCGCTGGAGCTCCGCCGACGCGTCCGGGTCGACGGTGCGCCGCGCGGTGTCGAGTTCGAACATGAACCGCTGGACGCCTGCGCCGAACTCGGACCGCAACCGCCGCACCAGCGCGCTCCGGGCGGGTGAGGCAGGGTCCTGCATGACATGCCAGGGCAGGCGCTTCTCGAGTTCCCCCAGCCGGTCGCTGCTGTCCTCGAGGAAGAGCCGGAAGTCGGCCGCGAGCGCCTTCAGGCGGTCGTGGGCAGGAGTGCCCCAGCAGCTCTCGTTCGCGCGCAGCGAGCCGTCCACGCGCCAGCTCGAGATGTCGCGGAGGTGCAGCAGCTGCTCCGTCTCGAGCAGAGCGCTCTCGAACGAGGCGCCGACGACGCCGTCCTGCTCGCGGACCGAGCTCACCCGCGCGTCGCCGTGCCAGAGCTGGTGGCCGTCGAAGCGCAGGATGAGGCGGACGAGCTCGCCCTCCCGCAGGGGCTCCCCCGCCGGCCACTCGAACGCGACGCCGTTCTGTGACACGTCGTGCAGCGGGACATCGAGCGTCTCTGCTTCGAGCACGACCGACACCACCGACGTCAGCGGCGCCAGGTCGGCGGCCGTGAAACGATGTGGCCGGAAGAACACGCCACGCCCATGAGCGCCGTCGAGCTCCTCGTACCCGCGAACCTGCGGCGCGGGCGCGGCGACGTGCGCCAGCGCCGGCGAAGCACTCATCGTGAATGGAGGGGCCGCGGGGCTCCCGCCCCCACCGAGCGCGTCGCCGGGGGAGCCCTTGTGGTCGATGAGATCCATGGTGTCGGTCCTGGAATGTTCAAGCAGGGGAGGTGCTGGGCGGCGCCGGGAGGACGACCTCGAAGCGCGCGCCGCCGGTCGGGCGGTCGGAGACGGAGAGGGCGCCGCGGTGCGACTCGACGATGAGGCGCGCCATGTAGAGGCCCATGCCGAGGCCGGCGCCGCCCTTCGAGGAGTTGAAGGGCTCGAAGAGGCGCGCGCGCATCTCCCGGGCGACGCCGGGCCCCTCGTCCTCGACGGCGAACTCGATCTCGCCGGTCTGGCGCTGCCGCGCCGCGACCCGGATCCGGGTACGCTCGGCCGTCGCCTGGAGCGCGTTGCGGACGAGGTTCACCATCACCTGGGTCAGCTTCTGCCGGTCGCCGCGGACGGGCGGGAGCCCCGGCGAGAGCTCGCAGACGACGTCGCGCAGGCGGTAGGCGAGGTCCATGCGCGCGATGGCGAGCGCGTCCTGCACCACGGCCGCCGGGTCCACGCTCGCGAGCTGCAGCGCGAGCGACCCGGACCGGGCGTACTCGTGGAGCGACGAGAGGGTGCGCAGGAGGTTGTCGACGCCCGAGACGCCGACCGTCATCGTCTCGCGCAACGACGGCGACACGGAGGCCTCGGCGATCTCCCACTCCGCGCACCGGAGGGCGACCATGACGTTCCGCAGGTCGTGGGTGACGCCCGCCGAGAGCTGGCCGAGCGTCCCGAGCCGCTCCAGGTCGACGAGCATCCGCTGCTGCGCCTCCACGCGCTCGAGCGACGCCGCGAGCGCGTCGCTGCGCTCGGCGAGGAGCGCCACGAGCCGCTCGATGGTGCGGCGCTGGGCCACCCACGCGCTCGCGAGGTCGACGGCGTGGAGCACCTCGTCGGCGTCCCAGGGCTTGCGAAGGAACCGGAACGCGTTCGCGCGGTTGATCGCGGACTCGACCGCCTGGAGGTCGGCGAACCCGGTGAGCACGATCCCGGCGGCGTCGACGCGGCGCTCGCGCAGCGCCTCGAGCAGCTCGACGCCGGTCATCCCCGGCATCCGGTGGTCGGTGACGACGACGTCGAGCGGCGTCCGCAGCGCGATCTCGAGCGCTTCGGCGCCGGACGCAGCCGTGTGCACGTGCCACGCGTCGTCGAGGAACTCGCGGAGCACCTGGAGGTTCAGCGGCTCGTCGTCGACGAGGAGCACGGCGCGCGTGCGACCGCTCGGAAGTCCGAACCGACCCACGAGCGAGGTGATTGCGACGTCGTCGAGCAGCGGCGTCTCCCAGGTGACTGCCGCCCCAGCATACCGCCCCCCGACGGGTAGGCGAGAGTCCCATCGTGTCGCGCCGGCAAACGACAAGCGTTGACGGGACGCGTGGGTGCCTGTGCGCCGTCAGGCGGGCGTCGCGGGCGCGGGGGTCGGCAGCGCGTCGGCGGGCGCGGCGGCGGCGACCTCGCCGCGCTGCGCCATCGGCAGCGTGAAACGGAAGCGGGTGCCGCGGCCGAGGCGCGAGCGGGCCGCGATGTGCCCGCCGTGGGCCTCGACGATGCTCTTCACGATCGCGAGCCCGAGGCCGAGCCCCGCGCCCTTCTCCCGCTCCTTCACCGCGTCGCCCACCTGGTAGAGCCGGTCGAAGATGCGCTCGAGGTGCTCCGGCGAGATGCCCTGGCCGTCGTCCGACACCGAGATCGCGACCCGGCCGTCCGCCGCGGGCGCCGCGGCGATGCGGACGAGCCCGCCCTCGCCGCAGTAGCGCTCCGCGTTCGAGAGGAGGTTCATGAGGACCTGCAGGACGCGGCCGCGGTCGCCGAACACGGGGGGCGTGTGGCGCGCGACGCGCACCCGGACGCGCAGCCCGCGCTCGCCGAAGCGCGGCGCGATCGCGACCACCGCCTGGCGCGCCAGCTCCTCCACGTCGAAGGCGCCGAGCTGGAGCTTCTCGCGGGTGAGCTCGTAGCGCGAGAACTCGAGCAGCTCGTCGATGAAGCTGCGCAGCCGCCGCGCGCTCGCGCCCGCGATGCGCAGGCTCTCGCGCTGCTTCGGCCCGAGCTCGCCGAGCTTCTCGGACAG
>JBJMQK010000418.1:0-21141 GCA_045802735.1 Anaeromyxobacteraceae bacterium
GACTCCGACTCCGGCGACGACCCCGACCCCGACCCCGACCCCGGCGACGACCCCGGCGACGCCCCCGGCGACGACCCCGGCGACGACCCCGGCGACGACCCCGGCGACGACCCCGACTTCGCCGCCGACAACGCTGCCGGCGACCCCGACCCCGGCGACCGCGCCCCCCGCCGACGCGGCGACGACCGCATCGGGATGACGCGCTATCCGCCGACCGGGAAGAGCCCGCGCGCAGCCGCGCCGAAGACGGCCAGCACCTCGCGCGGGAAGATCAGCACCGGCCCCACGAGCGCGATCCCGGCGGCGAGCGCCCAGGTGCGCGGGCGGCGCGTCTCGACCTGCGTCTCCATGAAGATCGACGTGCCGAAGAGGACGAGCGTCACCGTCGCGCCGACGGCGATCGCGGGCGGCAGCGGAAAGCCGTAGGTGCGCAGCGCCGCGCCCACCGCCGCGAACCCGACCGCGTTGAGGAGATCGCGGCCGGTTCCCGCCCACCAGGCGCGGCTCTCCTCGCGCCGGAGGCGCAGCCCCACCTCCTGGAACAGCACGAGGAGCACCACGGCGGCGACGTACAGCCCCGCCGCCGCCGCCCGGACCGCCGCGCTCCGCGACTCGAGGGTGTCCATCGTGCGACGCGCAGCCGGAGCCGTCAGACCTCGAACAGGATGCGCTCGGGGTCCTCGACGCACTCCTTCACGCGCACGAGGAACGACACCGCCTCGCGGCCGTCGATGAGGCGATGGTCGTACGAGAGCGCGAGGTACATCATCGGGCGCACGACGACGGTGTCGTCGGGTCCGACCACGGCGCGCTTCTCGATCTTGTGCAGGCCGAGGATGCCCGACTGCGGCGGGTTCAGGATCGGCGTCGAGAGCAGGGACCCGTAGATGCCGCCGTTCGAGATCGTGAACGTGCCGCCCTCGAGGTCCTGCATGGTGATGCGGTTCTCCTTCGCCTTCTTGCCGAGGGCGCCGATGGTCTTCTCGATCTCGGCGAAGGACAGGCGATCTGCGTCGCGCACGACCGGGACGACGAGGCCCTTGCCGCCGCCGACCGCGACCCCGATGTCGTAGTGGTCCTTGTAGACGATGGCGTCCCCGCGCACCTCGCCGTTCACCGACGGCCATGCGCGGAGCGCCTCGACCGACGCCTTCACGAAGAACGACATGAAGCCGAGCTTCACGCCGTGCTTCTCCTGGAAGGCGGCGCCGTGGCGTTCGCGCAGCGCCAGCACGCGCGACATGTCCACCTCGTTGAAGGTGGTGAGGATCGCGGCGGTGGACTGCGCCTCGAGGAGCCGCCGCGCGACCGTGCGGCGGAGCGGCGACATCGGCGTGACCCGCTCGCGCGCCGCGAGCGCGCCGTTCGCGCCGGGTGACGGGGCCTGGATCGGCGCCGGCTGCGGCGCACCGCGCGCGTCGAGCGCGCGCTCCACGTCGGCGCGGCGCACGACGGCGCCCGCGCCGCCGAGGGCGGAGGCCTCGACCCCCTTCTCGGCCATGAGGCGGCGCACCGACGGCGGCGCGCGGAGCGGCGTCCTCGACTCGCCTGCGGCGCCGTTCGAGGACGACGCGACGGTGCCATAGGGGGTCGCGGTGGGGCGGGGGGACGGCGCTGCGGGCGCCTCGCCCTTCGCCTCCGCTGCGCTCCGCTCGGGGCGAACGGAGGGGTTCGAGCCCGGCCCTGTGGCAGCGATGGGCGCGCCCTTCGACTCCGCCGCGGGGGTGGCCACGGCCGCGGCCCCGGCCTCCAGCTCCCCGATGACTTCACCGACGGCGACGTTCGCCCCGGTCGCCTTCAAGATCTTCTTCAGCACGCCGGCGGAGGGCGCGGGCAGCGCCACCGTCGCCTTCTCGCTCTCGACCTCGACGATGGGCTCGTCCGCGGCCACGGCGTCGCCTTCCTTCTTCAGCCACGTCCCCACCGTCGCCTGCGTGATGGACTCACCCAGCGCGGGCACGCGCAGCTCGATCGCCATGGACTTCCTCTCCTCCCGAAGGGAGCGTTACGACGCGACGGCGACGCGCGATGCGGTCCCGATCGCCTGGTTCACGAGGCCTTCTTGCTCGAGGCGGTGCCGCGTGTGCGACCCCGCCGCCGGGGCCGCCGACGGGGGCCGGGAGATGCACGAGAAGTCACCCCAGCCGCGGAGCAGCGGCGAGAGGTGCAGCTGCACGAAGTCCCACGCCCCCATGTTGCGCGGCTCCTCCTGCACCCATACCACCTCGACGCCCTCGCGGTAGCGCGACAGGATGCCGAGCAGCGCATCCACCTCGAGTGGATAGAGCTGCTCCATGCGGACGATGGCGACGTTCTTCGCGGCCTGCTGCGCCCGCGCCGCGGAGAGCTCGTAGTAGATCTTGCCCGAGCAGAGCACGACGCGCGTCACCTGGGCGGGGTCCGCCACCTCGTCGGCGATGAACGCCTGGAACTTGCCGTCGGACAGCTCCGGGAGCGGCGAGACCGCCTCGGGGTGGCGCAGCAGGCTCTTCGGCGACATCACGACGAGCGGCTTCCGCCAGGGCGCGAGCACCTGCCGCCGCAGCGCGTGGAAGTAGTTCGCGGGGGTCGTGAAGTTCGCCACCTGCCAGTTGTCGTCGACGCACAGCTCGAGGAAGCGCTCGACGCGCGCCGAGGAGTGCTCCGGCCCCTGGCCCTCCATGCCGTGAGGCAGCAGCAGCACGAGCCCGGACAGCCGGTTCCACTTCGCCTCGGACGAGGAGAGGAACTGGTCGAGGATGACCTGGGCGGCGTTCACGAAGTCGCCGAACTGCGCCTCCCAGATCGTGAGGCCGTCCGGCATCTCGAGCGAGTAGCCGTACTCGAAGCCGAGGACCCCCGCCTCGCTGAGGAGGCTGTCGCGGACCTCGACCGTGCCCTGGTGCTCGCGCAGGTGCGAGAGCGGCGAGTACGGCGCGCCGGTCTGATGGTCGAAGAGCACCGCGTGACGGTGGCTGAAGGTGCCGCGGCGGACGTCCTGCCCGCTGAGCCGCACGCGCGCGCCGTCCCACGCGAGCGAGCCGAACGCGAGCGCCTCGCCCATGCCCCAGTCGAGCGGCCGCTTCGCGTGCGCCATCTCGGCGCGCCCCTCGAGCAGCTTCTGGATCTTGGGGTGCACCTGGAACCCCGACGGCGTGGTGGTGAGCGCCTTGCCGATCTCGGTGAGGAGCGGCTGCGGCACCGCCGTCGCGATCTCCGACCCGGCGATCGAGCCGCCGCGGTAGCGGCCGCGCACGCCCTCCATCACCGGCGGTCCGGGCTGCACCGCGAGCGCCGCCGAGGCGGCGTACGCCTCCTCGAGCTTGCGCCGCACGTCGGCCGCCATCGCGTCCACGTCCTCCCGCGAGACGACGCCCTTCGCCACGAGCGCGTCGGCGTAGACCGCGCGCAGCCCCGGCTTCTTCTGGATCGCCTTGTACATCACCGGCTGCGTGAACGTCGGCTCGTCGCCCTCGTTGTGGCCGTACTTGCGGTAGCACCAGAGGTCGATCACCGCGTCGGACTTGAAGCGCTGGCGGAAATCGACGGCGAGGAGCACGGCCTGCGCGATCGCCTCGAGGTCCTCCCCGTTCACGTGGAAGACCGGGATCTGCAGCATGCGCGCGACGTCGGTCGCGTAGTACGTGGAGCGCGCGTCCCGCGGCGAGGTGGTGAAGCCCACCTGGTTGTTCACCACGATGTGGATCGTGCCGCCCACCGCGTAGCCGTCGAGCTGCGACATGTTGAGGCACTCGGCGACGATGCCCTGCCCCGCGAACGCAGCGTCGCCGTGCACGAGGATGGGGAGGACGCCCGAGCGCGTGAGGTCGCGCGAGCGGTCCTGCCGGCCGCGCACCTTGCCCTGGACGACCGTGTTGATCCACTCGAGGTGGCTCGGGTTGAACGCGAGCGACAGCTGGACGGGCGCGCCCTCCGGCGTCGCGTGCTCGCCCTGGTAGCCGAGGTGGTACTTCACGTCGCCGCCGCCGCCGCCGATGATGGCGCGATCGCGGAACTCGGCGAAGATCTGGCGGGCCGGCTTGCCGACGACGTTCGCGAGCACGTTGAGGCGCCCGCGGTGCGCCATGCCGATGGCGATGTCCTTCACGCCGTGGCCGACCGAGCGGTCGATGATGAGCTCGAGCATGGGCACGAGCCCCTCGCCGCCCTCGAGGCTGAAGCGCTTCGCGCCGAGGAAGCGCGTCCCGACGAACGACTCGAACAGCTCCGCCTCGGTGAGCTTGCGGAGCAGGAGCCGCTCGACGTCGGGCGTGAGAGTGATGTGGTTGCGGGTCCGCTCCATCCGGTCCTGGAGCCAGCCGCGCAGCTCGGTGTCGTGCAGGTGCGCGAGCTCCACGCCGAGCGTCCGGCAGTAGGTCTCGCCGAGGCGCGCGACGAGGTCGCGCAGCGTGGTGGTGTCGGCGCCCTTGCCGGCGATGACCTGCGCGTCGAGGTCTCCGTCGGTGAGGCCGACCGTCGCGAGCTCGATGGGCTCGGTGTGGCGGCGCTCGAGGCCGAGCGGGTCGAGCTTCGCGTGGAGGTGGCCCTGCTCGCGGTAGGTCTGCACCAGGCGGTCGACCCGGAACTGCACCGTCTCGTAGCGCACCGACTCGGCGCAGTCGTCGCAGTTCCCGCCGCCGTTCGCCGCGCCGTCGCCGCGGCGAGCGAAGTGCTCCGGCGCGGGTCCGCCTGCGCGGGGGAGGCCGTCGAAGTAGGCACGCCATTCTGGCTCGACGGAGGTGGGATCCTCGAGATAGTCGAAGTACAGCTTCTCGACGAACGCGAGGTTGCCGAAGCTCGGCTCGGCGGTCCGTGCAGGGTCGAACGCCATGTCCCGAATGTAACCAGCCGCCCCCAGCTCAGCGCCGAAAACCGTTCTAGCCCGCATGCCCGACCGCGGCGACGTGACCTGGCGCGACGGCGCCGCCCTGCGCCGCGCGGCGTGGTGGTCGGAGACCACCCCGCTCCCGACGAGGGTGGGTGCGGCAGACGACCGCACGACCGCGGACGCAGCGTTCCGGCGCGCCCGGTCCGGGGAAGCGCTCGTCTACGGTGGCGACTGGCACAACGCCCGGCAGCTCCTCGCGGCGATGGGGCGGCGCCTCGTGCCGCCGCGGCCGCGCGAACCTGGGCTCGCCGGGCTCTTCCGCGCCGAGCGCGCGCTCCGCCGCGCCGAGCACGAGGTGCTCTCGCGCCTCGCGGTGCCGCTCGATCCGGGGTGGCGGTCCCCGCTCCGCCGCGCGCCGCCGCTCGACGCGGCGCTCGCGGAGGCGTTCGGGCCGGCGCCGGAGCGGGCCGCGCTCCTGCCGCTGCGGGAGGTGCTCGGCGCGGTCGGCGCGCACGAGTGGCAACGGAAGGGCGTCCCCGTCCCGGCGCTCGGCGCGAGCGTCCACCCGTTCTACGGCGTGTTCGCGCCGGTCCGCGGGGAGTACGTGGACCTCGCGGCGCGCGCGCTCGCGGAGCGCCCGCCGCCCGGAGGCGCGCTGGCCTTCGACGTCGGGACGGGCACGGGCGTGCTCGCTGCGCTCCTCGCGCGCGCCGGGTGCCGCGTCGTCGCGAGCGACATCGACGGGCGGGCCGCGGCGTGCGCCCGCGAGAACCTGGCGCGCCTCGGCGTTGGCGCCGCGGTCGAGGTGCAGGAGCGCGACCTCTTCCCCGACGGCGAGGCGCGCCTCGTCGTCGCGAACCCGCCGTGGCTCCCGGCGGAGCCGCACGGCGCGCTCGACCGCGCCGTCTACGATCCCGGCGGCACGGTGCTCGCGCGCCTCGTCGAGGGGTTGCCGGCGCACCTCGCCCCGGACGGCGAGGCGTGGCTCATCCTCTCCGATCTGGCGGAGCTCCTCGGGCTCCGCGCCCAGGGGGAGCTCGCCGCGCGCTTCGCCGCCGCGGGGCTCGAGGTGCGCGCGACGCTCGCCGCGCGCCCGTCGCACCCGCGGGCGCGCGACGCCTCGGACCCGCTCGCCGCGGCGCGCGCGAGGGAGCGCACCACGCTCTACGTGCTCGGCGTGCTCGGCTCACCGGCGCGCAGGGGGCCGACGATCGCCTGATCGCGCGGCGCCGTCTTGAGGGAGCGCAGCACGAGGTCGACCGGCCGCCGCGGCGTCGCGCGCACGGGCACGCCGAACCCGAGCCGGAAGAGGAGCTGCGGGAAGCCGCGCTCCCCCAGCGCCTCGCGCAGCTTCTCGCGCACGGGCGCCACCTCCACCGCCTGGCTGAAGTACGACGCGGAGAGGCCGCCGACGGTCGCGCGCAGGAACACGCGCTGCATCGCCTGCCCCGCCACGAACCACGCCGCGAGCGAGTCCTCGCGCGTGCACAGGACGAGGAGCGCGCGGGTGTGCAGGGCGTAGTCCTTGCCGCGGCGGACGTCGCCGGCGCCACCGCGCAGCCGCACGAGCATCCGGTGCAGCACGGACGCGGAGTCGGAGAGCCCGTGTGCGTAGCCGGGGACGCCGTCGGGCGACCCGGCGTCGTTCGAGCGCGACCAGGCGGCGAGCTCGGCGCGGAAGCGCGCGGACGACCACTGCTGCTTGTCGCCCTCGGCGACGAGCTCCGCGACCGCGGGCCGGACGGACCGCTCGACGACGCGCAGCGACGCGCCCTGCGCCGCGGTCTCGCGCACGAGCGCGGTCACGACGCCGAACGGCACCTCGCGGGCGTCGAACGCGAGCCGGTTGGTGTGCCGCTTCGGGATGGCCGCGAACAGCTGCTCGTCGTCCTCGGTGGGCGGCCGCCGCTCCTCGAGCGTCAGGCGCGCGAGCAGCCCGTCCCTGCGGCTGCCGGCGTGCACCTCGATCGACGAGGCGTGGCCGAAGCGGCGCGCCGCGACCTCGATGTTGTAGAGCGCGGCGCCGCAGGCCATGACCAGCTCGCGGCCCTGCGGGTCGGCGACCTTGAGCGCTCGGCGCTGGTCGCCATAGACGCGCAGCTCCGATCCCTCGATCTCGAAGAGCCACGGCTGCGCGTTGTGGCGCGACGGCGCGAGGATGGCGTAGCGCAGGAGGTAGCGGAGGCGCTCGGACGGGCCCGCCCACGCCGGAAACGCCGCCTTGTCTGCCGCGCGTTCCGGCGGGCTCGCCTCGACCGGCAACCGCATCGTCACGACCGACACCTCTCGACCCACGCTGGACGGCCGAGCGTACGGCCTGCGCCGGGGTCGCGCAAAAGCCCCTGGTGGAGGGTGCGCGTTCGCGCGCAGGGCGCTGCGCGGGGAGGGTTCAGAGCGTCTGTTCGGAGGGCGCCTGGGGCGGGAACGCGGGCGGCACGACCGGGGCCGCGTGTGGCGAAGGCGCCGGCAGCGCGTGGAACGACGCGCCCGCCTCCGGCGAGCACCCGTACGCCTGGCGCATCTTCCCCACCATGTCGGAGAGGTGCCCGACGTGATCGGTCGGCGCCTCGTGGAACGCGCGCGCGACGTCGGGATCCTCGAGGAGGCGCGAGGTCGTCATGTTCTCGCACACGTACGAGGGCTGGAGGCACTGCTGCTGCATCGCGCGGTGCCACTCGGTCCAGCTCGCGGGCTGGCAGCCGCCCGAGGCGTGGATGCGGGTGAGGATCGGCCGCGCCAGCACCGGGGCCCCCATGGCGAGGAGCGCGAGCGCGGTCACGCCGGCGAGGAGGACGCGAACCGTTCGTGGGGGCCGCTCGGTCGCACGCTGGGTGGCGGCGGCGGGCAGGGCCGGCGGGACGAGGTCGCTGCGGCAGTGCTTGCAGCGGATGGCGGCCTCGAGGATCTCTTCGGCGCAGAACGGGCACGTCTTCAAGGGCCGCCTCCCGCGCTCCATCATCGACTGGAGCACTCCTCTTCAGATAACCCTCGCGCCGGCCAGGTGCTCACGGCGGCGGGCCGCGCGACGCGAGCGGCGGCGCACAGGTGCGCGAAGACACGGCGCTTGCCTGCTCGTACGCGCCAGCGACGGCCCCCAAGAGGGGCCCGCCCGCCTACCCGGCGAAGCGGCGCGCGATGCTGGCGCGCAGCGCGGCGAGGAGCGCCGCCTCGTCGCCGGCGCCTTCGGTCCCGACGGCGTCGAGGCGGGCGGAGAGCCCGCGGCCCGCCGGCACGGGGCGGTCGGGCGCGAGCCGCGCCCTGCCCGCGCGGAAGGCGAGCGCGCCCGCGGGCGGCGCGAGCCCGTGCGGCGCGAGGAGCAATTCGCGCAGCCGCCGCTCGAGATCGGCGACGGTGAAGCGCGCCCGCTCGCCCGGGAGGAGCTGGAACGCGATCGCCGCGCCGGCGAGGCGCAGGCGGATCTCCGCGACCGCGCCGACCTCGACCGCGAGCGGCGCGAGCGCCTCGAGCCCCTCGGGCGGTCCGTACCGCCAGAAGCTCCGCAGCAGCGCGCCGCAGCGCGCGCACGCGAGCGCGTGGATGTCGTCGAGCCCGCGCGTGCGGACGAGGTGCACCGCGTACCCTTCCTCGCCACACGCCGCGCAGCGCTGCCGCGGGCCGAGGACGCCGAGCGCCGCGCGCGCGACCTCGCGGACCCGCGCGTCGTCGAGCGCGAGCCGCACGCCGGCGAGCAGATCCACCGACGCGAGCTGGACCCCGGCGTCGATCGCCCCGGGCGCGGCGCGGAGCCCGATCTCGAGGTGCGGCGGCAGCTGCGCCAGGGCGCGGCCGAGGTCGGGCGAACCGCGCCAGCGGGCGCGCAGCGCGTCCCAGCGCTCCTCGAACGCGGCGCGCGTGGCGAGCGCCTCGGGCGGGCGCGACGCCGCCTCGGCGAAGAAGGCGAGGAGCGTGAGCGCGGCGACCCAGGGGACCTCGCGCGCCGCATCGTCGGCGAGCGCCCGCGCGAGGCGCCGCGCCGCGGGCGTGGGGCGGCGCGCCTCGCAGGCGGTGGCGGCCGCGCGGACGAACGGGCTCACGGCGAGCGGATCGGCGGGGCGGCGGCGCGCCCCCGCGGACCCGGACGCGCGCGCGCCGGAGCGCAGCCTCGCGAGCGCGCGCGCCGTGGCGGCGAGGTCGTCGAGCGCGGAGAGGGCGTCCTCGCGCGCGGCGGCCGCGCGCCCCAGGGCCTCGTCGCGCGCCTCGGCGGCGTGGTCGCCGCCCGCCGCCCGCCGGCGCTCCGCCGCCTCGCGGATCCGCGCCGCGCTGCTGCCGCGGAGGCGCATCGCCTCGCACGCGAGCGCGTCGCGCGCCGCCCCGAGCGCCGCCTCGCGCTGGGCGAGGTGCGCGCGCCGCTCGACGTCGCTCGGGTCGCCGTCGAGGTCGGCGGCTCCGAGCCGCTCCGCGACGAGCTCGAGCGCCGTCCGATCGCGCCGCGCGTACGCGTCGTTCACGGCCGCCATGAGCACGCTGCGCCGGGCGCGCGAGGCGTCGTCGGGGGCGAGGTCCGGGTGGAGGAGGCGCGCGAGCTTCCGGTGCAGGCGCTTGAGATCGAGCGCGTCGCCATCCGGCGCCGGGAACGCGCGGGCCTCGGGCGACGGGTCGGACGCGGTCGGCGGCGGCGGCGGCGCTGCCGCGCGCGGCGTCGCGGCCGAGCGGGGCGACGCCCCGGCGACGTCGGCCGGCGCGGCGCGGCGCCTGCGCCCGGCGCGGGCGGGCGGCGGTGCCCGCAGCGCCTCGGCGAGGCGCTCGACCTCGGCGCGGAGGCGCGCCACGCGCCGGACGAGCCGCTCCGCGGCGCCCAGCTCGGCGAGGGCGGCGCCCGTGACGGCAGCGTGCAGGCGCTCCCAGCGCGCGACGTCCGCCCCCTCGGCCTCCACTGCGGCGCGCAGGGCAGCCACCTCGTCGGCGAGCGCGCGCACGCGCGCCTCGGCGGCGACCACGTCGGCGGGGCGGAGGCGCCTCGCCGCGAGCACGAGCGCGCCCGGACGGTCGGACACCCGCACGTTCTACCACCGCTCACGGCCCGCGCGGCCGGTCGCCCGGCCGCTCAGGGGGCGGGGCGCCTGCGTCAGGCGCTGGGCCGCTGCGACTGCGGCTTCACCCCGCGGGCCGCGGGCGCTTCGGCCGCCGGCGCGCGGACGGTCGCGAGCTTCCAGATCCCGTACGCCCACAGCGCCAGGCAGAAGTACTGCGCCGGGGTGAGCCCGAGGTAGCGCGCGTCGGCGTAGGGGACGTCGGTCGCGCGGAGCGTGTCGAAGTAGAAGCGGCTCGTGCCGTAGAGGAGGGCGAGCAAGGCGAGCAGCCGCCCGCGCAGGACGCCGCGGCGGTCGAGCGCGAAGAAGAGCGCAGCGTACGCGAAGAGCGCGATCGCGTCGTACAGCCCGAGGTCGTGCCGCGCGCCGGAGAAGCCGAGCGTCGCCGCCGCGCGCGCAGGGAAGTCCACGGCGAGCGGGAAGGTGGTCCGGACGCCGGGGTGGTCGTGGATGACGAAGCAGCCGACCCGCGCGATGCCCCACCCGAGCGGCACGCTCAGGGCGAGCGTGTCGGCGTAGTCCTGGAACCGGACCCGGCGCCGGGCGAAGAAGATCGCGGCGGCGATGACGCCGCCGAGCAGCCCGCCGAACGAGGAGAGGCCTTCCCAGAACGCGAGGATGCGGCGCCAGTCGGCGAGCTCCTCCGGGTGATAGAGGAAGATGTGGACGAGGTGGCCGAAGACGACGCCCGACCCGACGCCCCACACCGCATAGTCGGCGAGCGGCTGCGGGTCGACGTGGTGGCGCAAGGCCTCGCGCACCGCGACGCGGGCGCCGACGTAGACGCCGAGCGCCGCGAACACGCCGAAGGCCTGGAGCGTGAACGGCCCGAGGTGGAGCGACGGGAGCTCGAAGTACGGGATCACGGGGCGCGCACTATCACAATGCCGGGTACCAGACGAGCGCGAAGCTGTCCTCGCGCAGCCCCGTCGCGCGGTCGAAGACGGCCCCGCGCAGGGACGCCGCCCAGAAGCGCACGCGCTCGAGGCGCGCGCGGGTGAAGTCGGCGCCCGGGAGCGACGAGGCGAAGAACCGTGCGCCCTCGGCGCGGGCGCCGGCGAGGCGCGCCCCCGCGAGCGAGCACAACGCGAAGCGCGCGTCCGCGAGGCTCGCCCGCTCGAGGTCGGCGTTCGCGAGCGTCACCACCGCGAACCGCCCCTCGGAGAGGTCGGCGCGCCTGAGCCGCGCCCCGGAGAGCGCGCACACGACCCAGCGCGCCGCCGACAGGTGCGCGCCGTCGAGCTCCGCCTCCCGCAGATCGCAGCACAGGATCCGTGCGTCGTCGAGCCGCGCGCCGCCGAGGCGCGCGCCGCGCAGGTCGCAGGCGACGAGCGTCGAGCCGGTGAGGTCGGCGCCGGTGAGGTCCGCGCCGCGCAGGTCCACGGCGCGCAGGGACAGCTTCGTGAGATCCGCGCCGGCCAGGTTCGCGCGCTCGAGCGCCCGCGCCCCGTCGAGGAGCGCCGCGCGCGCCGCCTCGCTCGACGCGGTGAGCGGCGCTCCCGCATCCTTGCGGGCATCGCGGCGCGCCCGCGGCGCCGCGCCCCGCCGCCCCTTCACCCCAGGTCGTCTCGTCGCCATCGCGCCTCCGCGCGGAGCGCCGCGTGGCGCGTCCGCCTCGCCCGAAGCGTTAGCACGGCGGCGCCCGCGCTGCGACCTCGGCGATTCCCCGCCCCCTCCGCGCCGCTGTTATGCTGCCGGCCATGAGCGCGCTCGATCCGGTGGCGTTCCTCCGCGCGACCCCGCCGTTCGGGGCGCTCTCGCCGGCGCTCTTCGAGGAGGCGGCGCGCGCCCTCGACATCGGCTTCTGGCCGGCAGGCACCCGCCTCGTCGAGCGCGACGGGACGCCCCTCGCGCACCTGTACGTGATCCGCAAGGGGGCGGTGCGCCTCGTCCGCGAGGGCCAGACGCTGCAGGTCCTCGAGGAGGGCGAGATCTTCGGCTACACCTCGCTCATCGCGAAGCGCGCGACGATCGACGTCATCATCGAGGACGACCTGCTCGCCTACCGCATCCCGGCGGCGTCGTTCGAGCGGCTCCTCTCCGACGCAGGCTTCGCCGGTCACTTTGCGGCGGGGCTCGCCGAGCGGCTGCGCAACAGCCTGCAGCGCTCGCCCGCCGCCGGGTTCCAGACCGACCTCGGCCTCGCGGTGGAGGCGCTCGCGCGCCGCACGCCGGTCCGCGTCGCTGCGACCGCCACCGCCGGCGAGGCGGCGCGCGCGATGCGCGAGCAGGGCGTCGGCTCCGTGCTCGTCGACGCCGATCCCATCGGGATCGTCACCGACCGCGACCTCCGCAACAAGGTGCTCGCCGAGGGGCTCGGGCCGGACACGCCGGTCGTGAAGATCTACTCCTCGCCGCTCAGGACCGTGCCCACCGGCACGGCGATCTACGAGGCGTGGCAGGCGCTCCTCGACGCGAACGTGCACCACCTCCCGATCACCCGCGGCGGCCAGATCGTCGGCGTCCTCAGCACGACCGACCTCCTGCGGTCGACCGCGCAGGGGCCGATGGCGGTCATGCGCCGCGTCGAGCGGCTCCCCTCGCGAGACAGCCTCCCCGGCTACGCCGAGCTCGTCTCGGACATGGCGCACGCCCTCCTCGCCGGTGGGCTCGAGGCGACGGTCATCGCCGGGTTCGTGGCGCGCCTCAACGACACGCTCCTCCGGCGCATCCTCTTCTGGGCGGAGGAGGAGCTCGGCCCGCCCCCGGCGCCCTACGCCTGGGTCGCGTTCGGGTCGGAGGGGCGGATGGAGCAGACGCTCCTCACCGACCAGGACAACGCGCTCGTCCACGGCGGCGGCGAGGAGGCGCGCCCCTACTTCGCGCAGCTCGCGGAGCGGGCGAACGGCGACCTCGAGGCGGCGGGGTTCCCGCGTTGTCCGGGCGGCTACATGGCGCGGAAGTGGCACGGGCCCCTCGAGGAGTGGGAGGCGCGCTTCTCCGGCTGGGTCCACGATCCGAAGCCGCAATCGCTCCTCCAGGCCGCGATCTTCTTCGACTACCGCCGCGTGGTGGGCACGCTCGACCTCGCGCCGCTCGACGCGGTGCTGGCGCGCGCGGCGCGGGCGCGGGTGTTCCTGTCGGCGCTCGCCAAGGCGGCGCTCGAGTTCCGCCCGCCGACCGCGCTCATGCTGCGGCTGCGCGCCGAGAACGTGGATCTCAAGCTCCACGGCATCTCGCCCATCGTCTTCCTCGCCCGGCCGTACGCGCTCGAGGTGGGCTCGTCCGCGCGGAACACGCTCGAGCGCCTCGACGCCGCGGTGACCGCCGGCATCATGGGCGAGGACGTGCGCGCGACGCTGCGCGAGGCGTACCGCTTCCTGCTCGGCCTGCGGCTGCGGCTCCAGATCCGCATGCTCTCCGAGGGTCGCCCCGCGGTGAACCAGGTCGCGCTCGCCGACCTCACCTCCATCGAGCGCAGCCGCCTCAAGGACTCGCTGCGCGCCGTGCGCGACTGGCAAGAGACCGCCGCCTACCACTACCGGACGGACCTGTTTTGACGTCCTCATCGAGTAGCATCGCCGCGTGATCTTCTGGCCGTCGCCGCCGTGGGACAGCGTCACGTACTGGTCGCTCGACCTCGAGACCGGCGGCCTCGACGTGAAGAAGGACCCGATCCTGGCGGTCGGGATGGTGCCGGTGCGGCAGGGCACGGTCCGCCTCGGCGAGGCGTACGAGTCGCTCGTCCGCCCGGAGCACGGCGAGGACATCACGGCGGCGAGCGTCCGCGCGCACCAGCTCATCCCGGAGGACGTCCGCGAGGCGCCGCCGCTCGCCGAGGTGCTCGCCGAGATCGACCGCCGCCTCGCGGAGGGCGCGCTGCTCGTCCACCAGGCGGCGATCGACGTGCGCTTCCTGAAGCGGGCCTACCGCGCGGCCGGGCTGTCGTGGCGCTCGCCGCGGGTCGTCGACACGGTGGACCTCCTCGTGCACGTCGCGAAGAAGGCCCGCTTCATCGACCCGGAGGCGCAGGACCGCGAGCCGAGCTGGAACCTCTCCGCCGCGCGGCGGCGGTTCGGGCTCCCCGACTACTCCGCGCACCACGCGCTCACCGACGCCATCGCGACCGCCGAGCTGTTCCTCGTGCTGAGGCGCGCGCTCGGCGCCCGGACCCTGCGTCAGCTGCGCTGAACGCGCAGGGCGCGTCAGCACCGCGTCCTCTCGCAGGGGCAGGGGCAGGGCGGCGCGGCCGCCGCGCGCGGCGCCGGCGGCGCGGGCTCGGCGCTCCGGACGACCGGCGTCACCGCGCCGCGACCGCGCGGCGCGCTCGCCGGGATCCCCGCGGGCAGCGCGACGTGGAAGAGGAACGCCGCCTCGGTAGCGAGGAACAGCGCGACGAGTCCGAAGCCCTTCACCATGGACGCCTCCCGCGTGACGAGGGCTCCCTACGGCAGAGCGCCGCGTCGCATTTCACGTCGCCCGGCCTTCCCACTCCGGGGCTGCGCCTGCGCTCGGGGTGAACGGACGCCCGAGCCGGGTCGCGCCGCGCGTCCGTGTTCACGCTCCGGAAATGGCGCGCGCCGGGTCCGCACGAAGGCGGGCCCGGCGCGAGCGGAGCGGTGATCCTGGGCGGGCGACTACCCGCGCGCCGGCGGCGCGACCGGCGCCCGCGCGACGGTGGCCGCGTCGGCGCCGGAGCGGTCCACCTGGACGGGAGCCGGCGTGGCGATCTGGAACAGGAACCCCGCCTCGAGGGCGAGCGAGAGAGCGACGAGAGCGATGGCCTTCTTCATGGCGTTGCCTCCGCAGCGCCTTACGGCGGCCGCCGCGCGCCTATTTCACGCGCTCCGGCGCGCCCCGCGTGGAGGTGCTTCACGCGGTGCGTCACAGCCCCCTCCCGAGCCCCCCGCCGGCACCGCTCTGGGGGCTCGGCGGAGGGCGACGCCGCCCCGATGGTTTGCCCCTGGGTTCGGCGTGAGGACCGCGCCACGGATGAGCACACCGCGATCAGCGTTCACCATCGCCGAACGGCCCGCGCGAGAGCGGGTTCGCCCGACCGTGGCCCAGATCTTCCGCGACGCGCTCTGGCTCGGCGCGATCGGCTTCGGCGGCGGCTTCAGCGTGCTCGGCTCGATCCGCGCGCTCGCGGTCGAGCGGCGCCGCTGGCTCACCGAGCGCGAGTTCGCGAACACCGCGACCGTCGCGCAGATGCTGCCCGGCGGCGCGGCGGCGAACGCGCTCGCGTACGTCGGGCTCCGCTTCCGCGGGCCCGGCGGCGCGCTCGCGGCGTACGCGGGCTTCGTCCTGCCCGGGTTCGCGCTGACGCTCGCGCTCGCCTGCGCGTACGTCGAGTTCGGCGCGGCGCCGCGCGCCGAGGCGGTCCTGGGCGGCCTCTCCGCCGCCGTCGTGGGCATCGTCGCGTCGCTCACGATCCAGCTCGTGCGCACGAGCGTCGCACGCGGCTGGCAGATGGGCATCGCGGCGAGCGCGCTGCTCCTCAGCCTCCCCGGCGGCGCCAGCGCCGGGGAGATCGCCCTGCTCGCCATCGGCGCCGGGCTCGTCGTGGACCTCGGCACCAAGCGGGCGCGCCTCCTGCGCCTGAAGCGCCACCGCGGGCCGGAGGCCGCCCTGCCCTACGGCGGCGAGCCGCTGCGCACCCCCGCGCCGCGCAGCGCGCCGGCGCCGCGGAGCGCGCCCGACGAGACGCTCCGCGCGGGCGGCGCCCTGCTCCTCTTCTCGGCGACGGTGGTGCACGTCCTGGGGCTCGACGCCGAGCTGCTCCGGCTCACGCTCGTCTTCTTCCGCACCGGGCTCGGCGCGTACGGCGGCGGGCTCGCGGTCATCCCGCACCTCAAGTCGGCGGTGGAGGCGCACGCCTGGCTGACGGACCGCCAGTTCGCCGACGCGGTGGCGATCGGGAAGCTCACGCCGGGCCCGGTGCTCCTCATGGGCACGTTCATCGGCTACCTCGTCGGCGGCGTCCCCGGCTCGCTCCTCGCCACCGTCGGGGTGCTCGCGGCGCCGCTCGGCCTCGTCATCGCGCTCGGGACCTTCCTCGATCGCGTCCGCTCGCGGCGCCCGGTCCGCGCCGCGCTGCGCGGCCTCACGCCCGCCGTCGCCGGCCTCATGGGCGCGGCGACCCTCTCGCTCGGGACCACGCTCGACGGCGGCGTGGAGCTCGCCATCGCGGCGGCCGTGGCGCTCACGCTCCAGCGCTTCCCGGCGAACCCGGCGCTCATGCTGGCGCTCGGCGGCGGCGTGCGCTTCGCGCTGCACGCGGCGGGGGTGTAACCCGTGCCTCGCCCTGTGAGCGGCCGCATGTTCGGGGCATGAACTCGAATGACAAGCAGCGCCAGCGCGAGCTGGAGCTCCGGCGCGAGGGTGAGAAGGCCGACCTGGAGGTCGAGCGCAACATCGGCCCGCGCCCGCTCGAGGGCCTGGCCGGCGGACACACGACGTGGACCGGCGCCCAGGACGACGACGCCGCGCCGGCGGTGCACGGCGACGACGAGCGCGCCTCGCGCGAGCGGTCGCAGGAGCAGGTCGACAACATCCCGCGGCGTTAGGCGCGCCGCGATCAGTCCAGCCGGCGAATCATCCGCGCCTGCTCCGGGAGGTCCGCGCTCCGCACCGGCGTGGGACCCCGGTCCTCGAACCCGGAGCGCAGCGCGAACCGCAGCGCACCGACGTCGCCGCACCGCACGTGCAGCTCGAGCGCGCGGGCGCCCTCGGTCCGCGCCCAGCGCTCCACCGCCTCGACCAGCTGGCCGCCGATCCCGCAGTTGCGCAGGTCCACGCGGACGAGGAGCACCGGGATCGACCACGTCCCGCGGCCGGTGTGGTCGCGCACGACCTCGATGAACGCCGTCATCTCGCCGCGGGCGTCGAAGAGCCCGGCCACGTGGCGCGCTGCGGCAGGGGCGCGGGCCATGCCGGGCGCGCCGACCTCGAGGAGCCGGGCCGCGTCGCAGGCGCGGCGCTCGCCCAGGACGAGCGCGACCTCCTCGCGGCAGCTCGCGAGGAGCGGCGCCAGGGCGGGGGCGTCGCCGGCGTCGAGCCAGGCTCCGCAGCCGCCGAAGCCGGCCGGCACCTCGAGCAGCGCCTCGGCCTCGGCGGTGAGGGCTCCTCGCCCGTGGATCTCGTCGCTCGTCGTCGCGGTCGCGGTCTGCATGTATCTTTGACCCGGGTCACTCCGCGGGCGACCACCCGGATCCAAGGGACACTCCGATCGGGAGGTCCCTGGAGGGGCTTCAGCCGTTTTGCGACAGGATGAGGTGCACGTACTGCGCGCGCTCGAACGCGCCCGGGTCGCGCACCACGCGCTGCGACAAGGTCCCGCGGAAGTCGTCGATCGCGGAGTAGCCGCGCTTGTCCATCCAGTCGTCGAGCCCGTCGCGCATCGTCCCGAGGTAGGGCACGCCGTTCTTCAGGAGTGCGGAGGCGACCTGGACGACGGTCGCGCCGGCGAGGAGCTGCTTCACCACGCCCGCCGTGTCGTGGATGCCGGTGGACGCGGCGAGGTCGGCCTCGAGCCGGCCGTGGAGGAGCGCGATCCAGCGCAGCGGTAGGAGCATCTCCGTCGAGAGGCTGAGCGGCATGACGTTCTGCAGGCTCATCCGCTCGAGCGAGATGTCCGGCTGGAGGAAGCGGTTGAAGAGGACGAACCCCTTCGCGCCGAGCTTCTGGAACCGCTGGAGCGCGTTCGCGAGCGCGGTGTAGAAGGGCGAGACCTTCACCGCGACCGGGATCTTCACCGCGGCGAGGATCGACTGGACGATCTCCTCGTTGCGCTTCTCGACCTCGGCGCCGGTCACCGTCGGATCCGCCTGCACGGCGTAGACGTTCACCTCGAGCGCGTCCGCGCCCGCCTCGGCGATCTGGCGCGCGTACCCGCTCCAGCTGCCCGGCGCGACGCAGTTCACGCTCGCGATGACCGGGATGTTCACGGCGCGCTTCGCCCGCGCGATGAGCTGGAGGTACTCCGCCGGGCCGACGCGCTGCGAGGGGAAGTAGCTGCGCGTCGACTCCGGGCTCGGCACGTCGACGCCGGCGACCGCCTCCTCGAGCGCGGTCTCGAGCGCCTCGATCTGCTCCTCGAAGAGCGAGCGCAGGACGATGGCGCCGGCGCCGTGCGCCTCGGCGATCTCGAAGTTCTCGATGCGGTTCGAGAGGGACGAGCTCGCGAGGACGAGGGGGGACGGCAGCGTGAGCCCGAGGTACCGCGTTGTGAGGTCGGCCATGTGCGCATCCTCGCCTGGCCCGGGTGGGGATGGAAGCCGGCCCGGGCGAATGCCCCGGATGGGGGATCAGCCGGCGCGAGCCGGGACCGCGCGCGCCCGCCGCCGTGCCGCCGCCGCCGCCACGGCGAACGCGAGCGCCGCGAGCACCGTGAACACGACACTCACGGTGAACCAGGCGAGCGCCGCCAGCGCGCCGGCGCCGGCTGCGACGAGCGCCGCGTCGGCGGCCCTCGGGCGCGCGAAGGGCGCGAGCAGGAGCGACACCGCCGCGACGAGGGGAGCCCCGAGCGCCGCCTGCCGCGCGACGGCAGCCGGATCTGCCGTCACCGCGGGCCAGGCGCGGACGACCACGAGCGCGAGCACCGCGACGGAGCCGGCGGCGAGGACGAGCACCGCCCCGGCACCAGCGTCCTTCGCGCGGCGCGCGAGGTCGTGACGCTCGCGCGTGACGAGGTCGACGAGCGCCTCGAGCGCGCTGTTCGCCACCTCCGCCGAGAGCACGAGGAACACGCAGAGCGCGAGCGCGAGCTCCTCCGGCACGCCGAGCCGCACGCCGCTCCCCACCAGCGCGACGAGGATCGACGCGACGAGGTGCACGCGCATGTTGCGCTGGTGGAGCGCCGTCTCGATGACGCCGTCCCAGGCGTAGCGGAAGCTCGCGAGGAACCCGCCGAGGCCGCGCCGCGGCTGGGGCGCCGCGAGCGGCGGCGTCGAGCGCGCCCGCGCCTTCGCCTCCCGCACCGCGCCTACTCCTTCCAGTTGGCGAGCAGGAA
Organism: Anaeromyxobacteraceae bacterium; assembly: GCA_045802735.1. GTDB lineage: Bacteria > Myxococcota > Myxococcia > Myxococcales > Anaeromyxobacteraceae > Anaeromyxobacter_A. The sequence continues at coordinate 18,791 of JBJMQK010000418.1, forward strand.
GTCGACGTCGAGCGGCGTGAGATCGAACCGCTGCGCCGCCTCGTCGATGAGCTTCCCGCGCGCGGCCTGCGGCTCCGCCTGCTTGCGCTCGGAGAGCCACTTCAGCGCACCACGCAGCGCGTCACCGCCGGGGACGACGCCCCCTCGCTTCTCGGCCATCGGTCACCTCGAGGAACGACTCTACTCGCCGGCGCCCGCGAGCGCCTTGGGCGACGGCGGCGAGAAGGGGATGCGCAGCTTGCCCGCGCGGTTCTCGAGGAACAGGTCGAGGCCGCGCGCGTAGTGGGTCACGAGCTCGTCGTAGAGCGCGTCGAGGACGGGCTTGAACGCCTCGGGCGTGGGCTCCGTCACGTCGAACTCGACCCCCGGGAAGAGCTCCAGCACGAACCGATCGCCGGCGCGGTCGCCGGCGCGCTTGAAGCGCAGCTCGAGCGAGAGCTCCGCCTCGGGCCCGCCCGCCGCCTCGAGCCGGAGGCGCAGCCCGCAGTGCCAGAAGGTGTCGGGGTGGAGCACGAGCGCGTCCTCGACGTGCTGCACCGGCCCCGCGCCCGGGCGCTCCCAGGTGACGAGGTCCCGCGGCCAGCCGAAGCCGTCCACCAGCGCGCGCGAGAAGGCACCGGCGAAGTAGGCGCACTGCGAGTAATAGCCGTCGTACTTCTTCCTCGCGTCGGCGAAGGCCTTCTTCACGTCCTGGAAGCGCGACATCGGGATCTCCTCGCCTGCGTGTCCGGGCCCGAAACCGGCGCAGGCTAGCAGATCCCCGCGGCGCAGGCAGCGCCGACGGTCAAGGCGCCCGGCCCCAGCCCTGCGGGTGCACGGTGAGCACGGGGCAGCCCGCGCGCCGCACGACGCGCTCCGCGATCGACCCGAGCAGCGCGTGGCGGAGGCCCGTGCGGCCGTGGGTCCCCATCACGATGAGGTCGAACGCCCCCTCGCGACCCAGCTCCACGATCTCGAAGGCGGGCTCGCCGATGCCCTTCTCCGTCGTCACCTGCGCCGCGCCCATGCGCTCGGCGGTGCGCTTCCAGTCGACGAGGTGCTCGTCGGCGCGATCCGCGAGATCCTGCAGCATCTTCGGGCTCGACACGACCGAGCCTTCGGGGAGCGTGTACCCGGGCAGCTCGTACGCGTGGAACAGCACGAGCGCCGCGTCGAACTGGCGACACACGTCGACGGCGACCCCGAGCGCGGCGCGCGCGTTGTCGGAGAAGTCGATGGGACAGAGCACCTTCTTCCAGGCGAGGGCCATGGGCGACCTCCACCCGTACGATACGCCCGGCGGCGGAAGGCCGCGGCACTCACCCGGGGCTGCGCCGCGCCGACGCAAGCGCGCCCTGCCCTCTCGAGGAGGACAGGGCGCGCGGTGCTTCCGGTTGCCGTCGACTGCCGCCTGCTCGCTACAGCGCCGGCGGGGGCTCGCAGAAGTGGTTGCCGCTCGTGTCCGTCCCTTCGCTGCAGGAGCCCGAGGCGCAGTCCAGGGCGATGGCGCAGGGAGCGCCCTGCTCACCCGCTGCGCACGTCTTCGCGCCGTCCGTCCCCGAGCACACGCCGGAGAGGCACCCGGAGTCGGCGGTGCAGCCAGCGCCGGCGCCGACCGCGGTGGCCGGCGGCGTGCAGACCCCGTCGCCGCCGCACGCCGCGCTCTGGCAGTCCGACGCCGCGTGGCAGGGTGCGCCGTTCGCGCCAGCCGCGCACACGAACGTCGCCGAGCAGACGCCCGAGTAGCACTCGCCGTTCTGCGCGCACGTGCCGCCCGTCGGGACCGGCGGGAGGGGGACGACCGTGCCGTCATCGCCACCGTCGGTGCCGCCGTCCGTGCCCGCGTCGGGCGCGCCGCAGCCCACGTCGTCGTTCGCGGTCGCCTTCACGCGGATGACCGGGCGGAGGATCCACTCGTCGCCCGTGCCCGTCGGGTGCACCTGGATCGACTTCTTGCCGTCGAAGTCGAGCGTGACGCTCGCGCGGCTGCAGGCCGCGATCTCCCAGGGCCCGTGGATCTTGATGCCCGACTCGTAGCCGCTCGGCACCTTGAGCGCGACCGACGTGCCGTCGGGGAGGACGACGTGGTTCGTGTCCTTCTCGACGAGGAGGCGGACCTGCGTGATGGTCCCGGGCGGCAGGTCCACGAGGCCGAGCGGCAGGGACGCGCCCTTGAGCGTCATGAGGTCGAGCTGGAACGGCATCTTGGTCGCGTCGCTGATCGTCACCCAGCCCGTGCCCACGCTGTGGGCGCGGACGCTCGTCACCGTGACCCAGATCTCCTTCACGTCCGTCCCGTGGGCGCCGGAGATGGGCGCAGCGCTCTGGGTGCTGGCCAGCGCGACAGCGAGCTGGCCCTGCCCGAGCGGCGG
>JBJMQK010000434.1:0-2702 GCA_045802735.1 Anaeromyxobacteraceae bacterium
GGCGTTCGCCGCGCAGGTGCTCTCGAACCTGCAGGCCTTCGGCTCGAAGCGCTTCGCCGAGGAGAAGCTCGGCAAGGACCGGGCGCTCGGCGACGTCGATCCCGCGAAGCTCAACGTGAACGGCGGGTCGATCGCGCTCGGCCACCCCTTCGCCGCGACCGGCGCGCGCATGATCCTCCAGACGCTGCGCGAGCTGGGCCGGCGCAACGGCGCGCACGCGCTCCTCACCGTGTGCGCGGCCGGCGGCATCGGCGCCGCGCTCGTCCTCGACGGCCCGGACGCGACCAACTAGACCTCGACCGAGGAGAACCCACGCCATGATGCCTGCAGCGAAGGTGGTCCGCAGCTTCCGCGTCGAGGTGGAGGACGGGGTCGCGACCCTGTTCATCGACGTGCCCGGCGAGCCGGTGAACACGCTCTCGGCCGAGGTCGGCGCCGAGCTCACGGAGCTGCTCCGCGCGCTCGGCAAGGACCCAGCCGTGAACGCGCTCGTGCTCGCGAGCGGCAAGAAGGACGGGTTCATCGCTGGCGCCGACATCGCAATGATCAAGGGCGTGGCGAGCGCGGCCGAGGCGGAGGCGCTGGCGCGCGCGGCCCAGGCCGGGTTCGACGAGCTCGAGGGCTCCGCCAAGCCGGTCGTCGCGGCGATCCACGGCGCCTGCGTCGGGGGCGGGCTCGAGCTCGCGCTCGCCTGCCGCTGGCGCATGGCGAGCGACGACAGGAAGACGCAGCTCGGGCTCCCCGAGGTGCAGCTCGGCCTCATCCCGGGCGCGGGCGGCACGCAGCGGCTGCCGCGCCTCGTCGGCATCGCCACGGCGCTCGACCTCATCCTCACCGGCAAGACGGTGAAGGCGAGGAAGGCGCTCAAGATCGGCCTCGTGGACGAGGTGCTGCCCGCGCCCATCCTGCTCCAGCACGCGCGCCGGCGCGCGAGGGAGCTGGCTGCGGGGCAGGTGCGTCGGCCCAGGGCGGGCGCGCTGGACGTGAAGGCGCTCAAGAAGGGTGGCGTCGCCGCGCTGCAGAAGCTCGCCCTCGAGGAGAACCGCTTCGGCCGCGACTTCCTCTTCCGCGAGGCGGCGAAGAAGGTGCGGGCGAAGAGCGCCGGCCACTACCCCGCGCCCGAGCGCGCGCTCGAGGCGGTGCGCCACGGGTACGAGCACGGGATGCAGCGGGGGCTCGAGCGCGAGGCGCGCCTCTTCGGCGAGCTGGCGGTCACCGAGGTCTCGCGGCGCCTCGTCGACATCTTCTTCGCGACGACGGCGCTCAAGAAGGACAACGGCGTCGACGACCCCGCGGTGAAGGGCCGCAAGGTCCAGAGCGTGGGCGTGCTCGGCGGCGGGCTCATGGGGTCGGGCATCACCTTCGTGACGGTGAGTGCAGGCGTCCCGGTGCGCGTGCGCGAGAAGGACGACGCCGCCGCCGGGCGGGCGCTCGGGAGCGTGCGCGGCCTCCTCGACGAGAAGGTGAAGCGGAAGTCGCTGGAGCGCGTCGACCGCGACGCCACCATGCGCCTCCTCACGGCGACGACCGACTGGTCGGGCTTCGAGCGCGTCGACCTCGTCATCGAGGCGGTGTTCGAGGACCTCGCGCTCAAGCAGGACATGGTGCGCGCGTTCGAGAAGGTGAACCCGGGAGGCATCTTCGCCTCGAACACCTCGTCGATCCCGATCGCGGACATCGCCTCGGCGTCGACGCGGCCCGAGGCGGTGCTCGGGATGCACTACTTCTCGCCGGTGAACAAGATGCCGCTCCTCGAGGTGATCGTCACCCCGAAGACGGCGAAGGACGTCACCGCCACCGCCGTCGCCGTGGGGAAGAAGCAAGGCAAAACCGTCATCGTCGTGAACGACGGCCCGGGCTTCTACACGAGCCGCATCCTCACGCCGTACATGAACGAGGCTGCGGAGATCCTGCTCGAGGGCGCCGCGGTCGAGGACATCGACGCCGCGCTCACCGCGTTCGGCATGCCGGTCGGGCCGATCACGCTCCTCGACGAGGTGGGCATCGACGTCGGCGCGAAGGTCGCGAAGATCCTCCACCACGCCTTCGGCGAGCGCATGACGCCGCCGAAGGCGCTCGAGACCCTCATCGCCGACGGCCGGCTGGGCCGGAAGTCGAAGAAGGGCTTCTACCTGTACGGCGAGGAGAAGAAGGCGAAGGGCAAGAAGAAGGAGGTCGACGCGTCGGTGTACGCGCTCGTCCCCGGCGGCGCCGAGCGCAAGAAGACGAGCCGCGACGAGATCGCGGAGCGGGTGGTGCTGCAGATGGTGAACGAGGCGATCCGCTGCCTCGGCGAGCACATCCTCAGGAGTCCGCGCGACGGCGACATCGGCGCCATCTTCGGCCTGGGCTTCCCGCCGTTCCTCGGCGGCCCCTTCCGCTACGCCGACGCGGTCGGCGCGAAGACGCTTTACGAGCGGATGGAGCGCTGGCACGACAAGTTCGGCGAGCGGTTCGAGCCTGCGCCGCTCCTCGCCGAGCACGCGCGCACAGGTGCGCGCTTCTACCCCTAGTCCGGTCCGGGGCGGGTGGGGGAATTTGCGCGCGCTCGCGCGAAAACCCCCAACCGCTGCGCCGCGGCGCGGGCGCGCAGCGCGGCGCGTTCAACACACCGTAAAAAAGACTCGCGCCGATCTCGCCCTCGCTTCACGCGGTTGCGCACCGCCTGCGGCACGCCGCGCGTCGCGCGCCGACGCTCCGCG
>JBJMQK010000451.1:0-14789 GCA_045802735.1 Anaeromyxobacteraceae bacterium
CCGCACGCGTACGTGCACGCGTTCCTCGACGGGCGCGACGTGCCGCCGAAGAGCGGGCTCGGGTACGTCCGCTCGTTCGAGAAGCGCGTGGCGGAGAAGGGCTACGGCGAGCTCGCCACGGTGATGGGCCGCTACTACGCAATGGACCGCGACAAGCGCTGGGACCGCGTGGCGCTCGCCTACGGCGGCATGGTGCGCGGCGAGGGTCACCGCGCCCCGAGCGGCGTCGCCGCGGTGACGGAGGCCTACGCGCGCGGCGAGACCGACGAGTTCGTGAAGCCGACGGTCGTCGTGAACGGCGCCGGCGAGCCGCGGGCGCGCATCCGCGACGGCGACGTGATCGTGTTCTTCAACTTCCGCGCCGACCGCGCGCGCGAGATCACGCGCGCGTTCACGGCGGACGGGTTCAAGGAGTTCGACGTGGAGCCGCGGCCGCGTCTCGCGCACTATGCGTGCATGACCCAGTACGACGAGACGTTCGGGCTCCCCGTCGCCTTCGGCCCGGACCAGCCCACGGACATCTTCCCCGAGCTGGTGTCGAAGGCGGGCCTCGCCCAGCTCCGCTGCGCCGAGACCGAGAAGTACGCGCACGTGACCTTCTTCTTCAACGGGGGGCGCGAGGTGCAGTACCCCGGCGAGGAGCGCATCCTCGTGCCCTCGCCGCGCGACGTGAAGACGTACGACCAGAAGCCGGAGATGAGCGCGCGCGAGGTGACGGACAAGCTCGTCGAGGCGATCGGCTCGAAGAAGTACGGCTTCATCCTGGCGAACTTCGCGAACCCGGACATGGTCGGGCACACGGGGCTCCTCGACGCGGCGGTGAAGGCGGTGAAGGTCGTCGACGAGTGCATCGGGCGGCTGTGGAAGGCGGCGAGCGCCGCCGGGATGGCGATGCTCGTGACGGCGGACCACGGCAACTGCGAGATGATGGTCGACCCCGCGACCGGGGAGCCGCACACGGCGCACACCCTCGGCCCCGTGCCGTTCGTCCTCGCCGCGCCGGAGTTCAAGGGCGCGAAGCTCCGCGCCGAGGGCGTCCTCGCGGACGTCTCGCCCACGGCGCTGCAGGTCATGGGGCTCGCGCAGCCGAAGCAGATGAAGGGGCTCGGGCTCGTGGTGAGGTAGCGACCCCGCCCGTTCACCCTGAGCGTAGGCGCGCAGGTCCGTTCACCCTGAGCGTAGGCGCGCAGCGCCGGAGTCGAAGGGCGGAGTCGAAGCGCGAGCCACGGACGACCATGCACCCCTTCGTCACCGCCCTCCTCGACCTGCTGTACCCGCCTCGCTGCGCCGCGTGCCGCGAGCCGCTCGCGTCCACCGCGGACGAGCCGTTCTGCGCCGTGTGCCGCGACGCGGTCGACCCGGTCCCGCCCGGCTGCCGCCGCTGCGGCCTGCCCGGGCCGCTCGAGCTGTGCGGCGCCTGCCACGCCTCGCCGCCCGCGTTCGCGCGCTGCGAGGCGGCGGGGCTCTTCGGCGGGCCGCTCGCCGACGCGATCCACGCGTTCAAGTACCAGGACCGCGCCGCGCTGGCGCGGCCGCTCGGCGCCTGGCTCGCCGCGTCGGTGGCGCTCCCCGCTCGCGCCGTCGTCGTGCCGGTGCCGCTCGCGCGGCGCCGCCGCCTCGGGCGCGGCTACGACCAGGCGGCCCTCCTCGCGCGTGCTCTCTGCCGCGCGGCGGGGCGGCCGCGCGCCTTCGCGCCGGCGGCCCTCGCGCGCGTGCGCGACACGCCGCCGCAGGTCGGGCGCAGCGCCGACGCGCGCCGCGCGAACGTCCGCGGCGCCTTCCGGGCGGCCTCCGAGACGGTGCGCGGCGCGGACGTCATCCTCGTCGACGACGTCGTCACGACCGGCGCGACCGCCGACGCCGCCGCGGCGGCGCTCCTCGCAGCAGGCGCGCGCACGGTCTCCGTGGTCGCGCTCGCGCGCGCCGAGTAGGCGAGCGCAAGGCAGCGACCCGCCCGACCGCCCCCGGGTTAGACTCCCGACGATGCCGCACCTCGCGCTCGCGCTCCTCCTCGCTCTCGGCGCGTCTCCCTCCTCCGTGCGTGCTGAGCCCGTTCATCCTGGGCCCGTTCATCGTGGGCCCGTTCATCGTGGGCCCGTTCATCCTGAGCGTAGCGCCGCAGGCGCGGAGTCGAAGGACGCAGGCGCGGAGTCGAAGGACGCAGGCGCGGAGTCGAAGGACGCAGGCGCGGAGTCGAAGGCCGGCGCGACGACGGACCCGGTCGCCGAGCGGCTCGCCACCCTCACCGCCGAGCTGGAGCGCGACGTCGCGTCGCCGCGCGCCCTCGTGCCCCTGACGCGCCTCGCGGCGCTCGAGGAGCACCTGCCCGACCTGGCGCGCGCCGCCCTCGCCTACGCCGGCGTCGCGGACGACCGCGCGGCGCACCCGGAGGTCCGCGCCTACGCGCGCCACCGGCTGGCGCTCCTCGAGCGCTCGCGCGGAAACCTGCGCCGCGCCGACGCCGAGCTGGAGAAGCTCGCCTTCGTGGACGGCTGGTTCATCGCGGGGCCCTTCGACGACGAGGGGAAGCGCGGCTTCGACGCCGTCTACCCGCCCGAGCAGGAGCAGGACCTCGCGGCGCGCTTTGCGGGGAAGGTGCGCGAGGTTGGCTGGCGAAGGCTCCCGCCCGAGGCGACTGTGATGGGCTTCGCCCACCTCGGCGCGGCGGTGCGGCCGGCGCGGGAGGTGGTCGTCTACGCGCTCGCGGCGCTCGACGCCCAGCGCGACGTGCGGGTACACCTCCACCTCGGCGCGAGCGGCGCGGTGAAGGTGTGGGTGAACGGCGCGCTCGTCGCCGCCGATCGCGCCTACCACCCGGCGCGGCTCGACCAGACCGCGGTCGCCTTCACCCTGCGCAAGGGCTCGAACCGCATCTTGCTCAAGCTCTGCCACGCCGAGGGCCGCCTCGGCTTCTACGCGCGCCTCGCCGACGCGCGCGGCGAGCCCCTGGGCCTCGCCGCCTCGCGGGCGCCGCCCCTTCCACCTGCGACGAGGTCTTCGCCGGACCGGGCCGAGGTCGTCCCCGGCGTCCTCGCCGCGCTCGAGCGGCGCGCGCGGGAGGCCCGCCCCGCCGGCGCCGCGGCGGCGCGGCTCGACCTCGCCGCGGCGCTCGCGGAGCGGCGCTCCTACGACGACCGCGAACGGCGCGCAGCGGCCGAGGCGCGGCGGGCGGTGCAGCTCGCGCCGGGATCGCTCGAGGCGCGGCGGCTCGCGGCCCGGCTCGAGGACGACGCGAACCGGCGCCGCGCCCACCTCGACGCCGCCGTCGTGGCGCACCCGCGCGACGCCGGCGCGCTCACGGAGCTCGCGTCGGACGAGCTGCAGCGCGGCCGCTTCGCCAGGGCGGCGCGCCTCCTCGCCCGCGCGCGCGAGGCCGCGCCGCGCTTCGTGCCGGCGGCGCTCGAGGAGGCCGACCTCCACGAGCAGGCCGGGCTCGCGGCGCGCGCACGGCGCGAGCGCGAGGAGATCGCGCGGCAGGAGCCGTACCAGCCGGCGGCCGTCGCGGCGGGAGCCCGCGCGGCGCGCGCGCAGGAGCGGCTCGACGACGCCGCGCCGCTCCTGCGCAAGGCGCTCGCGCTCCGCTTCGGCGACGCCGCGTCGCGCGCCTCGCTCGTGCAGGTCCTCCGCGACAAGGGCGACGTGGACGGCGCCGCAGCGCTCCTCGCCGAGGGCCTGCGCCTCCAGCCCGACGACCTCCCGGCGCGCCTCCGCCTCGCCGACCTCCTCGCCGCGAACGGCCGCCCCGACGAGGCGGAGGCCTCCTACGCTGCCGCGGAGCGCGTCGCGCCGGACGAGGCGGAGGTGAAGGAGCGGCGCGGCCAGGCGCGGCTCCGCGCCGGGCGGACGAAGGACGCGCTCCAGGACTTCCAGGCGGCGCTCGAGCTGCGGCCGCAGAACCCGCAGCTCAAGGAGCTCGTGCGCGCGCTCGAGCCGGCGCGCGAGCGCTACGAGCAGCCCTACGCCCTCGACGGGCGCGCCCTCGCCACGGCCGGCGCCGGCGCGGCGCCCGAGGCGGGCGAGGACGCGGTCGTGCTGGGCGAGGTGAAGGTCACCCGCGTCTACCCGTCCGGCCTCTCCTCGTCCTACTCCCACACGGTGGTGAAGGTGTTCACGCAGCGTGGCGTCGACGCCTGGCGCAGCTACGCGGTCGGGTACGCGCCCGACCGCCAGGAGGTGAAGGTCGAGCGCGCGCGCGTCTGGAAGCCGGACGGGAGCGCGGTGGAGAGCGCGCAGGAGACGGATCGCAGCGCGAGCGAGCCCTGGTACCGGCTCTACTACGACACGCGCCAGCGGCAGCTCGCGTTCGGCGCGCTCGCGCCGGGCGACGTGCTCGAGGTGGCGGTCCGCACCGACGACGTCGCCGGCGAGAACCTCCTCGCCGACTACTTCGGCGAGGTCACCTTCCTCGGCGACGCGACGCGCCGGCTCCGCTCCGAGTACGTGCTGCTCGTCCCCGCTGCGCGCCGCCTCTTCGCCGCCGACCCCGCGGTGGCGAAGCTGGAGAAGACCGAGCGTGCGCTCCCGGGCGGCCTCGTCGAGCGCCGCTGGACCGCGCGCGACGTCCCGGCGCTCAAGCCGGAGCCGGGGATGGCGGGCTGGAGCGAGATCGCGCCGTTCGTCCACGTCTCGACGTACGAGAGCTGGGACGAGGTCGCGCGGTTCTACTGGGCGCTCGTGCGCGAGCAGGTCTCCGCCACCCCCGAGATCCGCGAGGTCGCGGCGAGGCTCGCGGCGGAGGTGCGCGCCGAGCGGCGCGCGCGCGGCGAGCCCGAGGCGGGCGACGCGCTCGCGCTCGTGCAGGCGGCGCACCGCTTCGTCGTCACGAACACGCGCTACGTGGCGCTCGAGTTCGGCATCCACGGCTACAAGCCGTACCGGGTCGAGCAGATCCTCGAGCGGCGCTTCGGCGACTGCAAGGACAAGGCGAGCCTCACCCATGCGCTGCTCGAGGCGCTCGGCCTCGACTCGCGCCTCGTCCTGCTGCGCATGAAGCGGCTCGGCCGCATGCCCGAGAAGCCCGCCTCGCTCGCCGTCTTCAACCACGCGATCCTGTACGTGCCGCGCTTCGACCTGTGGCTCGACGGCACGGCCTCGTACTCCGGGTCGCGCGACCTGCCGGGGGAGGACCGCGGCGCGAGCGTGCTCGTGGTGAACCCCGGCGAGGCGCCGCGCTTCACCACCATCCCGGAGGGCCGGCCCGAGGACAACCGCATCGTCTCGAGCTACGACCTCGCGCTCCTCCCCGACGGCAGCGCGACCGTGCGGGGCGAGGCGCGGGTGAGCGGGCCGCAGGCGCCGGGGTGGCGCAGCCGCTACGCGAGCGAGCGCGAGCGGCGGGCGCTCTTCGAGGGGACGATGAGCGCCGTCTTCCCCGGGCTCGAGGTGAAGGAGGTCTCGCTGTCCGACGTCTCGCGCCTCGAGGAGGACGTGGCGCTCCGCTTCACGCTGGCGCTGCCGCGCCTCGGCGAGAAGGACGGCGACGGCCTGCGCTTCGCACCGTTCGGCGCGTCGCGGCGCTTCGTCGAGACGTACGCACCGCTCTCGGCGCGTCGGCACGACCTCGTCGTCGGCGAGGCGTCCGAGGTGTCGCTCACGTACCGCTACGCGCTCCCCCCCGGCTGGCGGGCCACGGAGCTGCCGCCGCCCGAGCGCTTCGACTCGGCGGCCGCGTCGCTCGACGCGAGCTGGGCGGAGGAGGGCGGCGGGCTCGTCGTGAGGGCGAAGGTGGCGCTCAAGGTCGCCCGCGTGGCGGCGGCCGACTACCCGGCGTTCCGCGAGCTGCTCGGGCGCATCGACCGCGCGCTCGCGCGGACGGTCCGCGTGGCGCCGGCTCCGGCGCAGGCGGCCGCGAAGCAGGCGAAGGTGGGCGGATGAGGGGGACGTCGGCCGGGTCAGGCGCCCATCGACCCCGCTGCGCTGCGCTCGGGGCGAACGGAAGGGGAGTCCTCCTCGCCGTCGTCCTCGCGGCGTGCGCGGCGCCGCTCGCGCTCGACCGGCCCGGCGCCGACGCGGGCGGCGCCTCCGCGCGCGACCTCGCCATCGCGGGGTTCCGCGCCTGGGTCGTCCGCGGCGACGCAGCGACCGGCGTCAGGCGCTTCGACGAGGCGCTGCGCAAGGACGGCGCGGACCCGTGGGCCCGCCATGGTGCGGCGCTCGCGGCCCGCCGCAGCCTCGACGACGCGGGGGAGGTCGCGCACCTCCTCGCGCTCGTGCAGGGCGCGCCGGAGCACCCGCTCGCGCACGTCGCGGCGCGGCGCCTCGGCGAGCTCGCCGAGGTCGCGCCGCCGCTCGCGCAGGCCGTCGAGGCGGGGCTCGCGAAGGCGCTCGCCGGGGGCCGCCTCGCTGGGCTCCCGGCGCTGCGCGCCCGCGCGGCTCGCGTCGCCGCCGCCGTCGCGCGCGGCGACCTCGAGGGCGCGTCGCGCCTGCGCGCGGAGGGCGGCTCGATCACGGCCTGGACGCTCGCCGGGCCTTACGGCGCGCTGCACGCGCTCGATCTCGACACCGCGTATCCCCCCGAGGCCGGCGACCTCGCGGCCCCCGCCCCCGGCGGCGGTGTCGCGCGCGCCATCCCCGCGCTCGACGGCATCCTCTCGCTCGACGGCGAGGGGCCGCGCGGCGACATCTTCTACGCCGCGGCCGACGTGACGCTCTCGCGCGGCGGCGCGTACCTCCTCGCGGCGGGCGCGACCTCGTCCCTGCGCCTGTTCGTGGACGGCGCGCCCGCCCTCGAGCGGCGCACCTCCACCGGCTTCCCGCCGACGGCGCAGGTCGTCCCGCTCTCGCTCGACCCCGGGACGCACCGCGTGCTCGCGAAGCTCGCCCGCGGCGGCGGCCGCGCCGCGCTCGCGGTGACGCTGGCGCGCGCCGACGGCGCGCCGTCGGACGCGACCCCGAGCGCGGCGTCCTTCGACTCCGCGCCTGCGGCGCTACGCTCAGGACGAACGGATGAGGCGGGCGGGGCGGGGCCGGTCCGCGCCGCGCCGCTCCCCGCGCCGGTCAGCCTCGCGCGCGACCTCGCCCGTGCGCTCGAGCGCGAGGTCCCGCCGGAGGTCGCGCGCCTCGTCGCCGCACGCGACGCGCTCGAGGGAGATCGCGAGGCGGCGAAGGAGCTGCTCGAGGAGGCGCTCCTCCGCGCCCCGGCGTCGCCGCCGCTGCTGCTGCTGCGGGCCGAGGCGCGGCGCGACGACCCGACGCTCGCCGCGCGCGTCGGGCGGGCGCGCGCCGAGGCGGACGAGGACCGCGCGCTCGCGGCGGACCCCGGCGACGCCGCGACGCGGCTCCGCCGCGCGGAGCTCCGGCGCGCCGACGAGCGCCCCGACGACGCGGCCGCGCTCCTCGACGGGCTCGCCGGCGCCGACGCCGAGCGGCCGCGCGCGCTCGTCGCGCGGGCGCGGCTCGCGCAGGCGCGCGGCGTGAGCGACGTCGCCGAGCGCCTCGCCGAGGAGGCGCGCCGCCGTGGCGGCGACTGCGCGGCGCTCGACCTCCTCGACGAGATCGCGCGCGGGCGCGACGCGGTCGCGCGCGAGGACGAGCTCGCCGGCGCGCTCGCGACCTGCCCCCGCGGTCGCGAGCGGACGGTCGAGCACCGCCGGCGGCGCGGCGATCTCGGCGGCGCGCTCGCGGCCGCGTCGGAGGTCGTCCGCTTCGCGCCGGCGCGGGTGGACGCGCGCCTGGTCCGCGCCGACCTCCTCCTCGCCCGCGGCGACGCCCGCGCGGCGGCCGACGACCTCGCGGCGCTCGCGCGGCTGTGGCCGCGCGACGCGCGGATCGAGAAGCGGCGCGCCGAGGCGCTCGACGCGGCCGGCGACCGCGCCGGCGCGCGCGCCGCGCGCGAGCGCGCGCTCCTCCTCGACGGGGCGGACCTGCGGCTCCGGCGCGCCGTGGCGCTCGAGGACGGCAAGGAGCCGCTCGACGACCTCGCCGAGGACGGCGCCGCGGCGCTCGCCGCGTTCCGCGCCGCGCCGCCCGCGCCGGGGACTGCGGGCGCGACCGTGCTCGACTTCGCCGCGATCGAGGCGCACCCCGACGGCGCCTACACCGAGCGCGTCCACGTCATCACGGAGGCGAAGGACCAGCGCGCCGTGGACAAGCTCGGCGAGGTGAGCGTCCCCGCCGGCGCGGAGCTGCTCGCCGCGCGCACGCTGAAGCGCGACGGCCGCGCGCTCGAGGCGGAGAGCCCCGCCGGCGAGAAGCGCACGCTCTCCCTGCCCGGGCTCGAGCCGGGCGACTTCGCCGAGTGGGAGTTCGTGCGCGCGGTGCCGTCGCGCGGCCCCGCGGTCCCGGGCTTCTCCGCCGACCCGTTCTACTTCCGCGCCGACACGCCGCTCTGGCGGTCGTCGTACGTCGTCTCGGCGCCGCGCGGCACCGGGCTCGCGGTGGACGCGCGCCGCCTGCCGCCGCCGCCGGTGCAGGGCGAGGGCGACCGCGACGTCGTGCGCGTCCTCGCCGAGAAGGTCCCGGCCGTCGCCGCGGAGCCGCACGCGCCGCCCGAGTCCGAGTTCCTCCCGTCCGTGCAGGTGGGCGCCGGCGCGGGCGACGTCGCGCTCGCGAGGGCCTTCGGCGACGCGCTCGCCGACGCGTTCCGGCCGAGCCTCGAGGTGCGGGCGCTGGCGCAGGCGATCCTCGCCTCGGTGCCGGCGGCCGCGCGCGGGGGCGACGCGCTGCCGCGCGCCGCCTACCGCCGCGTGGCGGAGCTCGTCGTGGGCGCCGGTGGCTCCTTCGGCGACGGCGCCGGCGCCGTGCTGTCGAGCGGGCGCGGCAGCCGCACCGTCCTCCTGAAGAGCGTGCTCGAAGCGCTCGGCGTGAGGGCGCGGGTGGCGCTGGTGCGCGACTTCGGGCACGACCCGGACGCCTACCGCTTCCCGCGGCCGGAGCTGCACGACGCCGCGGTCCTGCGCGTCGAGCACGGCGGGGCGGTGGCGTGGGTCGATCCCTCGACGCGCGGCGCGCCGTACGGCGCGCTGCCGGCGGGCCTGCGCGGCGCCGATGCCCTCGTCCTCCCCGGGCCGGGAGAGGAGGTCGTGCGCGCGCGCACGCCCGACGACGACGGCCGCGAGCGGCGCCGCGTCCGGCTCGCCATCGCCGTGGACGCGCGCGGCGACGCGACCGTCGACGGCGAGGAGCGCTACGACGGCTTCGAGGCGGCGGCGCTGAGGGCGCAGCTCGAGCGGCTCGACGTCGACGCGCGCCGCCAGGCGGTGGAGGGTTCGCTCGGGCGCGCGTTCCGCGGGCCCGCGCTCCTCGCGCTCGAGGTGGAGGGCGAGAAGGATCTCGACGGGGGGCCGCTGGCGCTGCGCTGGCGCGCCCGCGTCGACGGCTGGGCGCGGCTCGAGGAGGGCCGCGCCGTGGCCGAGGCGCCGCTCTTCCCGGCGCGGCTCGGCGCGCGCTTCGTCCAGCGCGCCGCGCGCGAGTTCCCGCTGCTCGTCGCCGCGACCGAGCGGGCGTCGCTCGAAGCCACCGTGGCGCTGCCCGCCGGCTGGCGCGCGTCGCCTCGACCTCCCGTCGAGGTCGCGGGTGCGCACGGCAGCTACCGCAGGGCGGAGCGCGCCGAAGGTGGGAGGCTCGTGCGCAGCGACGCGTACGAGCTCCCGCGCGCCCGCGTCGCACCCGCGGAGTATCCCGGGTTCGCGCGCCACGCGGCGGCCGTCGACGCGGCGCAGCAGGCGCCGCTGGTGTTCGAGCGCTCCACCCTGGGTGACGTTCGACCCCCGGCGCCGAGCCCGTAAGGGCGCGGAACATCGCGGTGGGCGGCGGCACCGCGCTTGCTCACTCCCGGTCCGTGCGCGACGTCGTCCTCGGCTTCCTCGAAACCCTGCTCCGCCTCGCGGGCGCCTCCCTCTGCCCGCGACCGGAAACCGCCAGCAGGGTCGCCTGGGCCGCCATCCCCGCCGCCGTGCACAGCCCTCGCCGGTCCCGAGCAGTCCCGCAGCGCGACTGACAAACCGCCTCGGGATCGGTGAACCTCGGAGCGGGGCACGCCAGGTCGCGTGCCCCGCTCTTTCATGGCGGCCCCGGTGTCCCTGCAGCGGACACCTCATCGCACATCGCGGTCTGTTCGCTGGAATGAGCAGACGGTACCCGGGCGTTCCAGGCTTTCGAACGCCCCCGCGCCACGCTCCACACGCGCACGACGTCGTTCATCACGCACGCCCGCGAGGAGCCCATGCACGATCCCCTTCGCCCGTCGCGACGCGCGACGTTTGCCTTCCGAGTCGCCGCGGCGCGCGCCATCGCGGTCGCACTCCTCGCGGCGGCCGCGCCCGCCGCGCGCGCGCAGGCTCACGTCGACAACCCGTTCACCGGCGCCACCTGGTACGTCAACCCGGACTACGCCCGCGAGGTCGCGTCGTCCGTGGCGAACGAGCCCGACGCCTCGGTCGCGGCGCAGATGCGCGCGGTCGCGACGTACCCGACGGCCGTCTGGCTCGACCGCATCGCCGCCATCGAGGGCACGGCCGGGCGCACGGGCCTGGCGCAGCACCTCGATGCCGCGCTGGCGCAGCGGCAGGGCCACGTGCCCATCACGGTCGTCCTCGTGCTCTATGACCTGCCCAACCGCGATTGCGCGGCGCTCGCGTCGAACGGGGAGCTCGCGATCGCAAGCGACGGATTGCAGCGATACGAGACCGAGTTCATCGACCCCATCGCCGCGGTGCTGTCCGACCCGAAATATCAGGACGTCCGCGTGGTCGCCGTCGTCGAGCCGGACTCGCTGCCGAACCTCGTCACGAACACGGGCATCGCGGCGTGTGCGGAGGCGCAATCGAGCGGCGCGTACGTGAAGGGCGTGCAGTACGCGATCGCGAAGCTGCACGCCATCCCGGGCGTCTACGTCTACCTCGACATCGCGCACTCGGGCTGGCTCGGCTGGCCAGGAAACCTCGGCGCGGCCGTGTCCCTCTACACCGAGGTCGTGCGCACGGCGGGCGGGCTCGACGCGGTGGACGGCTTCATCACCGACACCGCGAACGGGACGCCGCTCGCGGAGCCGTTCCTGTCCGCGGCGCAGACGGTCGGCTCGCAACGGGTCGAATCGACCCTGTTCTACGGGTGGAATCCGTACATCGACGAGGCCGACTATGCTGCAGGGCTGTACACGGCCTTCGTCGCGGCGGGCTGGCCGAGCACGATCGGGTTTCTCATCGACACCTCACGCAACGGGTGGGGAGGCCCGGGCCGGCCGGCTCTTCCGAGCGCGAGCCCCATGATCGACACCTTCGTCGACGGGAGCAGGATCGATCGTCGTGCGCATCGAGGGCTCTGGTGCAACGTCGAGGGCGAGGGCCTCGGTGAGCGTCCGCAGGCGTCTCCGCCCGGCCATCCGGCGTCGCACGTCGATGCGTTCGTCTGGGTGAAGCCGCCTGGCGAGTCGGACGGTACGTCCGACGCGACCCTGACCACCCACCCCGATCCGAACTGCGACCCGGCCCACGTCACGTCGTATGGCGTCCCGACCGGCGCGCTCCCCGGCGCCCCCGCCGCAGGCGTGTGGTTCCCGGCGCAGTTCGAGATGCTGGTCAAGAACGCCTACCCGCCGGTACCGGCGGATGGGAGCGGCTTCCAGGGCTCGGCGGGGACGACGGGGAGCGCCTCAGGTGGCGCGGCCGGAGGTGTCTCGAGCAGCCCTCCCGTCGCGACCGACGGGGGCGGCTCTCCGCCGAGGGCAGGCGGCTGCCAATCGACGGGACCCGGCGACGCCGCGACGGCAGGGGTCTTGCTGCTCGTCGCGCTCGGCTCGCGGCGCCGTGCTGCGGGTCGATCCGGCTGATCACCGCATCACTCCATCAGGCGCTCCACCACCGCGCTGTGCACGTCCATGCCGCGCGAGGTGAGGACGAGCCGGCCGCCGGCGCGCACGGCGAGCCGCGCGCGCACGAGCGCGTCGACCTCCCCGCGCTTCGCCGGCGCGACCTCCTCGAGCGGCAGGCCGGCGCGGGTGCGCAGGGCGAGCAGGAGCCGCTCCTCGCCGAGCTCCGCGTGTCCGAGCACCTCCTCCTCCGCCGCCGGCGCGCGCCCGGCCTCGACGTCGGCCATCCACCCGCGCGCGTCGCGCCGGTTGCCCCAGCGCCGCGCCGCTCCGGCCGAGTGCAGGCAGCCGTAGGCGCCGGCGCCGACGCCGAGGTAGCTGTCCGAGGACCAGTAGAGCCCGTTGTGCACCGAGGCGAAGCCCGGGCGCGCGTAGTTCGAGATCTCGTAGCGGCGGAGGCCGGCGCGCCCGAGCGCGCGGCGGACGGCTCGCGCCTGCAGGACGACGTCGTCGTCCGGCGGGAGGGGGAGGCGCGCCGTCCGGGCGAGCCGCGCGAACGGCGTCTCGACGCCGAGGACGGAGGCGTCGACCGTGAGTGCGTACGCCGAGACGTGGGTGACGGGCAGCGCGGCGGCGCGCTCCGCGTCGCGCCGGGCGATCTCGGGCGAGGAGCGCCGCGCGCCGTGGATGAGGTCCACCGCGACGTTCTCGACCACCTCGGCAGCCGTGCGGATCGCCCGCTCGGCGTCGTCCGGCCCGTGGCTCCGCCCGAGCTTCACGAGCACGCCCGGGTCGAACGACTGCGCGCCGATCGAGAAGCGGTTCACGCCCGCGTCGCGGAACGCGGCGAGCCGGCCGCGGTCGGCCGACTCGGGGTTCGCCTCGAGCGTCACCTCGGCGGAGGGCGCGAGGGCGAAGCGCCGGCGCACGTCGGCGATGACCGTCGCGACCGCGTCGGGATCCCACAGCGAGGGCGTCCCACCGCCGAGGTAGAGCGAGCGGCACTCGCCGCCCGCGAACGCCGGGCCGCGCAGCGCCAGCTCGTCGAGCACGGCGCGCGTGTAGCGCGCCTGCGGGATCTCGCGCTCCACCTCCACCGCGAAGTCGCAGTAGGGGCAGTGCGACGCGCAATACGGAAAGTGGACGTAGACGCCGAACGGCACCCTGGCGAGCGCTCCGCGCGAGGCCTCCCGAAGCGCCCTCCTTTCAGGCCTTCTTCACCTGCGCGAGGAGATCCTTGTTCTTCTGGTGGTAGCGCGCCACCTCGCCGTTCAGGAAGTCGTTCTCGCTCTTGAGATCCTCGAGCTCCTCGCGGGCGCGCGCCGCCACCTCCTCGGCGTGGCCGACCCGGTCCGCGAAGCCGGCCAGCTCCGCGCGCTCCTTCTCCAGCTCGGCGATGCGCCGCCGCGACGCGCCCTCGGCGCGCGCGCTCGCCTCGAGCCGGCGCTCCAGCTCGACGAGGGCCGCCTTGATGCGCTGCGCCTCGGCGACGAGCTTCTTCTCGTGCTCGGCGGCCTCGTCGGCCTGCGCCTTGCGGCGCGCCTCGGCCTCGGCGACCGCCCGGCGCGCCTCCGCCTCGCGCGCGGTGCGCTCGCCCTCGAGCTCCGCCGCGCGGCGCTCGGCGGCCATGAGCTGCGCGCCGAGGCGCGCGATCTCGCTCCCGCGCGCCTCGAGCTCGAGCGCCGCCTGCTCCTTCACGCGCTCGCGGTCGGCGGTGGCCTGGTGGGCGGCGCGCGCGGCACCCTCGGCCTGCTGCGTGCGCTGCTGCAACAGCTCGTGCGCGTGCGCGAGATCGCGCCGCAGGCGCGGCGCCTCGGCCGCGAGCGGCTCCAGCGCGGCCAGGCGCGCCACCTCGGCGTCGAGCGTCGCGGCACGGCCGCGCACGTTCTCGAGCGCCTTCAGCTCGTCGCCGAGCCGGCGCGCCAGCTCGTCGCGCTCGGCCGTGCGCTGCGCCTCGCGGCGCGCGCCCTCGCTGAGCTGCCCCTGGAGCCGCGCGACCTCGCCCTCGGCGGAGGCGCGGCCCTCGTCGAGCGCGCGCGCCAGGTCCTCGCAGTGCTGCGCCGCCGCGGCGCGCTCCGCGTCCACCGCCGCGTAGGCCTGCTCGAGCGCCGCCGCCTTCTCCGCGTACGCCGCCGCCTCGCCGCGCGAAGACTCGAGCTCGCGCGCCAGCGCCTCCTTCGCGGCGCGCTCGCGCACGAGATCCGCGCCGAGGGAGTCGCAGGCGCCGTGCGCCTCCGCCAGCTCGCCGGCGAGCTTCTCCGCCCGCGCGCGCGCCGTGTCCTTCTCGTCGCGCTCGGCCCCGAGCGCGCGCGCCGCGGCGTCGCGCTCGTCGGCCGCCTGCGCCGCCTGGTGCTCGAGCTGCGCGTCCCTGCGCGACACGTCGGCCGCGAGGCCGTCGCGCTCGTCGCGGAGGGCCGCGAGCTGGGCCTCGAGCGCCTCGCGCTCGGCGGCGCGCTCCACCTCGGCCTGCGAGCGGGCGTCGCGCTCCGCCTGGAGCGCCTCCGCGCCGGCGCGCCGCTCCCCGGCGAGCGTCGCCTCGAGCGCGTTCCGCGCGTCGTCGGCCGCGGCGAGGCGCTGCGCGAACTCCTGCTCGGCAGCCTCCGAGGCCTGCATCGCCTCGGAGAGGACGTCGGAGAGCGACTGGCGCGTCGCCTCGGACTCGGCGAGCTGGCGCGCGAGCTCGACGCCCTCGGCCGCGGCCGCTGCGCCGGCGTCGCGCGCCTCGGAGAGCGCCTTCTCGAGCGCGCCGCGCGCGTTCTCACCCTCGGCGAGGTCGCGCCGCGCGACCTCCAGCTCGCCGCGCAGCTCGGAGGCGTCCTGGCGCAGCGCCGCCACGGCCTCCTTCACCCGGGCGAGGAAGACATCCTTCGCGCGCAGCCGCTCGCGGAAGAACTCGAGCTTCTCCTCGGGTGAACCCTTCGGCGGGGACGGATCGCGGGGCCACGCCTCGAACAGATCGCCCGGCGCCTGCGCCGCGACGGCCGCGGCGCCGTTCTGCGCCGGGGGGCGCGGGCGCGGCGGCGGGGCGTGCGCGCCGGGGATC
>JBJMQK010000455.1:0-4344 GCA_045802735.1 Anaeromyxobacteraceae bacterium
AGGCGGCCGTCGTCGCCGCGAAGGCGCCCGACGTCGTCGAGTGGCGCGTCGACTTCTTCGACCGCATCGGCGCGGCGGAGGAGGTGGTGGCCACCGCCCGCGACCTGAAGCGCGTCGTCGGCGAGCGGCCGCTCCTGTTCACGCGCCGCTCCGCCGCGGAGGGCGGGCGCGCGGTGCCCATCCCGGAAGCGCAGGTCGTCGACCTCTACGCCGCGGTGTGCGCCGCCCGCTGCGTGGACCTCGTCGACTACGAGCTCGGGAACCCCGCCGCGAGCCTGGCCCGCGTGCGCGAGGCCTCGCTCGCCGAGGGCATCGCGCTCGTCGCGTCGTTCCACGACTTCGCGGCGACGCCGCCGGCGGAGGTGCTGCGCGAGAAGCTCGCCGCGATGGAGCGCGCGGGAGCCGACGTCGCGAAGGTCGCGGTCATGCCGAGGGGGCTCGAGGACGTCCTCGCGCTGCTCGCGGCGACGCTGCAGGCCGACCGCGAGCTGCGGATCCCGGTCGTCACCATGGCGATGGGGCCGGACGGCGCGCTGATGCGGCTCGCGGGGTGGATGTTCGGCTCGACGCTGACCTTCGCGGTGGGGAAGGGCAGCTCGGCGCCTGGGCAGCTCCCCATCGACGAGCTCAGGGCGGCCGTGGAGATGCTGCGCCGCGCCGTCGGGGTGGAGCCCACCTGACCGCGGCCGGCGGCGCGTTCGTCTGAACGGAGCGGCACCGTCGCAGGCCTCACGCCGCCGCCGCGACAGGGTCGTCGGAGCGCTCCGCCGCGTCGCGGCGCGCCAGCTCCGGCTTCACGTGGAAGTTCCACCGCCACAGCTGGTAGATGGGCGGGTAGACGACGAGCTCGAGCAGGAACGACGTGAAGATGCCGCCGATCATGGGCGCGGCGATGCGCTTCATGACGTCGGAGCCGGTGCCGGTGGCCCAGAGGATCGGCACGAGGCCGAGGAAGGTCGTCGCCACCGTCATGAACTTGGGGCGGAGGCGCTTCACCGCGCCCTCGCGGATCGCGTGCTGCAGGTCGGGCAGGCTCTTGAGGCGACCCTCCTTCCTCGCGTCCTCGTAGGCGAGGTCGAGGTAGAGGAGCATGTAGACGCCGGTCTCGGCGTCGACGCCGAGGAGCGCGATGAGCCCGACCCACACGCCGATGCTCATGTTGTAGCCGAGCAGGTAGACGAACAGGAACGCGCCGACGGCCGAGAACGGGACGGCGAGGAGGACGATGGCGGTCTTCGTCGCCGAGCGCGTGTTGAGGTAAAGCAGGAGGACGATGAGGAACAGCGTGAGCGGCACGACGAAGCCCAGCCGCTGCTTCACGCGCTCCATCGCCTCGTACTGACCGCTCCACGACGCGGCGTAGCCCGGCGGCATCTTCACGTTCGCCGTGATGAGCGCCTGCGCCTCCTGGATGTAGCTCGCCGGATCGCGGCCGACGAGGTCCACGTAGACGTAGCCGGTGAGGAGCCCGTTCTCGTTGCGGATCATCGCCGGCCCGGTGGCCTGGGTCAGCGTCGCGAGCTCGGCGAGCGGGATCTGCTTCTGGCTCCCGGGCGCGGCGACGAGGACGCGCCCGAGCGCGCCGAGGTCGCCGCGGAAATCGCGCATGTAGCGGACGTTCACCGGGTAGCGCTCGCGGCCCTCGACCGTCGTGGTGACGTTCTCGCCGCCGATCGCGTTCTGCACCGCCGCCTGGGCGTCGTCGATGGAGAGCCCGTAGCGTGCCAGCTCGGCGCGCTTCCAGTGGATGTCGACGAAGTAGCCCTCGGCCGTGCGCTCCGCGAAGACGCTGCGCGTGCCGCGGACCTTCGGCAAGAGCTGCTCGATGCGGGCGCCGATCTTCTCGACCTCCTTGAGGTCGGCGCCGGCGATCTTGAGGCCCACCGGCGTGCGGACGCCGGTCGTGAGCATGTCGATGCGGCCGCGCACCGGCTGCGTCCAGGCGTTCGCGACGCCGGGGAGCGTGAGCGCCTCGTCCAGCTCGGCGATGAGCTGCTCCTGCGAGATGTGGTCGGGCGTGATGCGGCGGAAGGCCGCCTGCGCCCACCCCGGCGCCCAGGACGAGTACCAGGTCTTCACCTTCCGCCACTCCGACTTGGGCTTCAGGGTGATCACCGTCTCGAGCATCGAGAGCGGCGCCGGGTCGGTCGGGGTCTCGGCGCGGCCCGCCTTGCCGAGGACGCGATCGACCTCGGGGAAGCGCTTCATGATGGCGTCGGTGTTCTGCAGCAGGCGCTGCGCCTCGCCGATCGAGATGCCCGGCATCGTCGAGGGCATGTAGAGGATCGAGCCCTCCTCGAGCGGCGGCATGAACTCCGAGCCGAGCCGCTGGAACACGGGGAACGTGGCGAGCATCAGGGCGACCGCGGCGCCGATGACGAGCCACGGGAAGCGCAGCGCCGCGCTCGCGACGGGCGCGTAGAGCCGCATGAGCAGGCGGCTCACCGGGTGCTTCTCCTCCTGGTGGATCGTCCCCACCGCGAAGGCGTTCGTCACGTCGCAGAGGAGCTTCGGCCGGAAGGAGAAGCGCTTGAGGCGCGTGAACATGAGCCGCAGCGCCGGGTCGAGCGTGATGGCGAGCACCGCCGCGATCATCATCGCGAGCGTCTTGGTGTAGGCGAGCGGCTTGAAGAGCCGGCCCTCCTGCGCCTCGAGCGTGAGGATGGGCAGGAACGACACCGCGATGACGAGGAGCGCGAAGAAGCTCGGACCGCCAACCTCCTTCACCGCGGCGACGATGACGGCCTTGTGGTCGCCCTGGCGCCCGCCCCGCTCCCACTCCTCGAGCTTCTTGTGCGTCTGCTCGACGACGACGATGGCGGCGTCCACGAGCGCGCCGATGGCGATGGCGATGCCGCCGAGCGACATGATGTTGGCGGTCACGCCCATCCCGCGGAACGGGATGAAGGACACCAGCACCGCGAGCGGGATGGTGATGAGCGGGACGAGCGCGCTCGGGATGTGCCAGAGGAAGACGAGGATCACGAGCGCGACCGTGATCATGATCTCGATGGTGGTGGACTTGAGCGTGTCGATCGAGCGCTTGATGAGCTCGGAGCGGTCGTAGATCGGGACGATCTTCACGCCCTCGGGCAGCCCGGGCTCGAGCTCCTTGATCTTGGCCTTGACGCGGTCGATCACCTCGAGCGCGTTCTCGCCCTCGCGCATGATGACGATGCCGGAGACGGCCTCGCCCTTGCCGTCGAGGTCGGCGACGCCGCGGCGGAGGTCGGGGCCGAGCACCACCTGGCCCACGTCCTTCACCCGCACCGGCGTGCCGTTCTCGCCGGCGCTGAGCGAGATCTCCTCGAGGTCCTGCACCGACTTGGCGTAGCCGTGGCCCCGGATCATGTACTCGGTGCCGCCCGACTCGATGAGCCGGCCGCCGACGTCGTTGTTGCCGGTGCGCACCGCGTCCATCACGCGGCCGATGGAGAGGCCGTAGGCCTGGAGCCGGTTCGGGTCGACGTTCACCTGGTACTGGCGCACGTAGCCGCCGATCGGCGCCACGTCGGCGACGCCGCGGACGGACCGGAGGTGATTGCGCAGGTACCAATCCTGGAACGAGCGCAGCTCGGCGAGGTTGTGCTTCCCCGAGGTGTCGGTGAGCACGTACTGGAACACCCAGCCGAGGCCGGTGGCGTCGGGGCCGAGCTCCGTCTTCACGCCCTGCGGCAGCCGCGGCAGCACCGACGACAGGTACTCGAGGGTGCGCGAGCGGGCCCAGTAGATGTCCGTGCCGTCGTCGAAGATGACGTAGACGTACGAGTAGCCGAAGTCGGAGTAGCCGCGGACCGCCTTCACGTGCGGCGCGCCGAGCAGGCTCGACACGATGGGATAGGTGACCTGGTCCTCGACGACGTCGGGGCTCCGATCCCACTTCGAGTAGACGATGACCTGGGTGTCGGAGAGGTCGGGGATGGCGTCGAGCGGCACGTGGTTCATCGACCACCAGCCCGCCACCGCCGCGGCGGCGGTGAGCAGGAGGACGACGAAGCGGTGCCGGGCGGAGAAGTCGATGACGTGGTCGATCATCGCGCCACCCCGCCGTGCCCGTGCGGACCCTCCTCAGGCGCCGCGGTCGCGGTCGCCTCCGATGCTTCTCCGGCGCCGCCGCGCGAGCGAGGCCCGCTGGGGACGGGTTCTGCGCCCGCAGCGGCGGCGCCGGAAGGGGGTGGCCTCATGCGCGTCTCGGAGTCGAGGAAGAACGTGCCCGAGGAGACGACCAGCTCACCGAGGCGGAGGCCCTTCACGACCTCCACCCGATCTCCGGAGCGCCAGCCGGTCTCGATGACGCGGGGCTCGAAGGAGCCCTCCGCCGTCTGCACGAACACCCGCTTCACG
>JBJMQK010000475.1:0-2712 GCA_045802735.1 Anaeromyxobacteraceae bacterium
GCAGCTCCTCGTTCGTGGTCTCGAGCTCCTCGTTCGTCGACTGGAGCTCCTCGTTCGTCGTCTGCAGCTCCTCGTTCGCGGACTGCAGCTCCTCGTTGGTGGTCTCGAGCTCCTCGTTCGCGGACTGCATCTCCTCGGCGGTCGTCTGCAGGTCCTCGATCGCCTTGTCGCGCTGCTCGCGCATGCGGCGCAGCTCGGCCTCGAGGAGGCGCGCCGCGCTCACGTCCCGGGCGACGTACAGGAGCCCCTCGACGACGCCGTCGAGCCCCCGCAGCGGCGCCACCTCGAGCGAGAACGTGAGGTGCCCGAGGTCGTCCACGTCCACGTCCGCGGTGTAGCGCTCGGCGGCGCCGTCCCTCACCTGTGCCGCCCTGTCGCCGAGCAGCTCCCCCGGGACGCCGTTCAGCCCGAGCGCGGCGAGGCGCTTGCCGCGCACCTCATCCTCGGTGCGCTTCCAGATGCGCGCCGCCGCAGCGTTCCAGACGGTCACGTTCCCGTCCACCGTCGTCGCGATGACGGGATCGGGCAGGGCATTCAGCACGTCGAGCTGCCGCTGGGCCACTGCGCTCAGCTCGTCCTCGCGGCGCGTCGGCTCCACCGGCTCCACCGGCTCCGCCGGCGACCGGTCGAGCATGGGCGGCAGCTCGCGGACGCGCGAGGCGGTCTTCCGGTAGACGCGGCGCGACAGGTCCACCGGCTCGAAGAGCTTCGCGGCCACCGGGATGAGCTCGGACTTCCCGAGCACGAGGAAGGCGTTGGGCCGCAACGCATAGTGAAAGCGCGTGAGCACGCGCGCCTGGAGCTGCGCGTCGAGGTAGATGAAGACGTTGCGGCACATGAGCAGGTCGAGCCGCGAGATGGGCGCGTCGCGCACGATGTTGTTCACGCCGAACACGACCATCCGCCGCAGCTCGCCCCGGATCGACCAGCCGCCCGCGACGGGCGTGAAGAAGAGGTCGCGGCGAGTCGTGGGCATCTCCGCGACGCTCGCGGCCGGGTAGACGCCGCGGCGCGCCGTGGCGAGCGCCGTCTCGTCGACGTCGGTGCCGAACACCTTCACCGTCGCGCTCGCGACGGCGGGGCCGAGCGCCTCGCAGGCGAGCATGGCGATGGAGTAGGCCTCCTCCCCCGTCGCGCAGCCGACGCTCCAGGCGCGGATCTCCGGGTGGCGCCGCTTCGACTCGACGAGCGCCGGGACGACCTTCTCGCGCACCGCGTCCCACACCTCGCGGTCCCTGAAGAAGGAGGTCACCTTGATGAGCAGGCTCGTGACCAGCGCGTCGTACTCGTGCGGCGAGGCATCGAGCAGCGCCTCGTACTCGGCGAGCGTCGCGCAGCGACGGTCGGCCATCCGGCGCTCGATGCGACGCAGGAGCGTGGCGCGCTTGTACTGGCGGAAATCGAAGTTCCGCGCCTCCTTGATGCGGACGAGGATGCGCTCGAGCGCTTCGCGATCGGCTGCCATGCGACCTTTCGGCGCCTGCGGCGACCCGAGCTGCGGCGTGGCCTCCGGACGGACGCGCACGGGTCATATCCGGGAGGGGTGGGCCCCACAACGCAGGTTCAGCGCGCGGCGCGGCGCCGCGGCGGCGGGCGCCGGGCTGCGATGCGGCGGCCGCTGCCGAGCGCGGGCATCGCGTGACGCGGCGCCCCCACCAGCGTCCGCAACGTCTCGACGCGCGCCTCCTGCTCCACCGCCTGGCTCGCGAAGCGCTCCGCGGTGCCGTTCGCGCCGCGCTCCCGCGCGCGCCCCTCGAGGCGCCGCGCCATCGCCGCGAGCTCCTCGACAGCGCGGATGGCGCCCCACAGCGCCTCCTCCACCTTGTCGGCCTGGTCGGCGCCGAGGCTCCTCGGCGAGAACGCATGACCGGTGCGGCACTCGAAGCGCCCCATCCCGTCGGCTGCCCAAAGCACGCCGCCGCACTCCGGGCAGGAGAAGGCGGAGGGATCGCCAGGGGGGCGCCCGGGCGTCCCTCCCTCGGCGGGCGTGATGCGCTCCTTCTTCGACGCCATCGCTCCCTCCACGGGTGCCTCGACGAGGCGCCGCAGGATCGGCCCCATCTCGTCCACGGGCACGCAGTGGTCCGCCCCCGCGAGGTCGAGCGCGTGGAGCGGCATGTCGGGAAAGAGCGCGTCGTCGGGCGACTGGACGATGGCGCAGCCGCCGACGCGGCGGATCGCGAAGAGGCCCGCGCTGCCGTCGTCGAGGGTTCCGGAGAGCACGACGCCGACCACCCAGGGGCCACGCTCGCGCGCCGCCGAGCGGAAGAGCGGATCGATGCCGGGGCGGACGCCGTTCTCCCGCGGGCCGTCGACGAGCCTCGCGTTCCCGTCCGCCACGACGAGGTGCCGGTCCGGCGGGGCGACGACGATGCGGTTCGGCGCGAGCGGCGCGCCGTCCTCGGCGGCCGTCGCCGGGAGCGGGCCCGAGCGGTCGAGGATCCTGGCGATGCTGCTCGCGGACCCGGGCGCCACGTGCAACACGACGGCGACCGCTGCGGGCAGGTCCGCCGGGAGCGTCGCCACGAGCCGGATCAGGGCTTCGACGCCCCCCGCCGACGCGCCGACGACCACGAGGTCGCGCGTGCGTGAATTCCGGCGCTTGGAGGTGCGAAGGGCCACGAACGTAACGTAGGGCGCGACCGCTGACGCCGCCCGATGCGGCGCGGCGCGAGCGGGCGACCGCCCGGGGGGCGCGCGAAAAATGATCCG
>JBJMQK010000575.1:0-6479 GCA_045802735.1 Anaeromyxobacteraceae bacterium
GCGTGGTTGAACAGGTCGGCCTCGTTCGGCACGCGGGCGCCGAAGGCGCGCTGGAAGATGTCGTCGTTGTAGAAGTGGTGCGGCGTCTGCACGACGCCGAGCTTCGGGTCGCGGAAGTGCGGGACCGTCCTCTCGAGGAACTCCGCCGTCGGGATGTGGTCGGTGTCGAAGACGACGATGAGCTCGCCGTCGGTCCGCGCGATGGCGTGGTTGAGGTTCCCCGCCTTGGCGTGCTTCTTCGGCCCCTGCACGTACCCCGCGCCGTGCTCCGCCGCGAGCGCCGCCACCTCGGCGCGGTGGCTGTCGTCGCACACCCACACCTTGAACCGCGGGTAGCGCATCGCCATCGCCGCCGCGAGCGTCCGGTCGAGGATCTCGAGCGACTCGGAGTAGATCGGCACGAAGACGTCGACGGTGGGGTGGTGCTCCGGGGCCGCGAGCGGCGCGGGCGCGGGGCGGCGCTTCGTCGCCGCGAGCCCCACCTGCACGAGGAGCAGGAGCACCGTCGAGAAGCTGTACGCCTCGGCCACGAGGAGCGCGACGCTGATGGCGGGTCCGAGCGGCTCGACGAAGTTGAGCGTCCCGGTGGCGCGCCACCAGAGATAGCGGCCGCACAGCCCGAGCGCGGCGACGAGGAACGCCGCCTTGAAGGCGCGGCCGAAGCGCGCGAGCGGGTACAGCGCCAGCGCGACGGCGAACGGGAGCCAGGGGAAGGCCGAGGTGAACCCGCCCCAGTCGAACGGGCGCAGGAACCCGAGGAACTCGTCGAAGCGGCGCACGACGCGCAGCTCGAAGGCGCGCCCGAACCAGAGCCAGTTCTGGAGGTAGTAGGGCGTGTCCTCGCCGGCCAGGGCCTTCGCGAAGAGCGCGTCGAGGCGCGCGCGCCGCAGCTCGGCCGCGAACGGCGGGTCGACCATCACCGCGAGCGCCTGCACCGTCGCGAGGTGCGGGAGGCCGTCGAGCGCGGAGAGCGGCTTTCCGGCGGGCGTGTAGCGCTCGACGATGCGTCCGTCCCGGCGCCAGGCCTCCGCGAAGAAGTCGAGCATCCGCTCGCGCAGCGCGCCCTCCCTGCGCGAGAACCACGCCGCGTCGAGCGCGACGCGGAAGAGGAGCGGCACCGCGTCGTACCCGAAGCTCGCGCGGGCCCGCGTCTCCGGGTGCTCGAGGAGGAGGCGCCCGGTGGAGCGATCCACCCAGACCTTCTCCGGCGGGAGCCGCAGCCCCTCCTCGAAGTAGACCCAGTGCAGGAGGTCGTACGCGCTCCGCACGAGCTCCTTCCACGGGTGACGCGCGTCCACCGCCGCGAACACCTCGTAGGCGTTCGGCGCGAGATACCCGACGTGGATCGTCGGGTAGCGCTCGCCGGGGGCCCAGTTGCCGCCGGTGGGCCAGCGCCGCCCGCCCGCCTCCACCGTCTCGAGGTTCCACACGTCGTCGAGGAGCGCGAGCGCCTCGCGGCCGTAGCGCTCGTCGCCGAAGCGCCGCGACGCGAGCACGAGGGCGAGCGCGACGTCCACGTCGGCGTCGGTCGCGGCGTTCGCGTCGAGGACGGCGTCCTTCCACTTCCAGGAGAGGAGCTTGTCGGGGCGCGTCTGGAGGTGGTCGCGGGTCCAGCGCCACACGGCGTCGAAGGTGGGGCGATCGTTCGACCACACCGCCCGCAGCATCGCGTAGCTCTGGCCCTCCGAGGTCGTGACGTCGCCCTCGTCGCGGCTCACCACGCGACCGTCCTCGATCGAGCGGTAACGATAGGCGCTCCACAGCGCGGACAGCTCGTCGAGCTCGCGGGCGCGGGTGTCGCGCGCGGCGTGCCTCGCCGGGGCGGGCGCGCGGGCGCAGGAGGCGAGCGCGAGCGCAAGTGCGGCGGCGGCGGCGGCGAGGATCCGGGTCAGGGGCGGCTCAGGTCTTTCGTGAGGCGGCGCAGCGGCGCCGTCGCCCCGTGTTAGGCACTCGTCGGCCGCCGAACCACCCCCGCGCGTTCGCCCGGCCCATGCGAGCGACCTCGCGGCGCCCACGGACGACCCGCCAGTGTGTGGCCAGCGGCCACGCCCCTCTCACGGCGCCCGCCGGAGCCGGCGTTACAAGGAGCCCGGTGACGGTCCCCCTCGACGTGGTGCTCGCCAGGAGCGTCGACGCCATCGTGCGCCGCTGGGCGGAGCGCGCCCGGAAGCTCCCCGGCGCGGCCGCGCTGTCGGAGAGCGCGCTCGTCGACAACTTCCCGCCGTTCCTTCACGAGCTGGCGCGCTGGCTCGGCGGCGCCGCCCCCGCCGCGGCCCTCGTCAACGACCTGTCCGACAAGCACGCCGAGCAGCGCTTCGCCGCGGGCGTGGGCCTCCCCCACATGATCGACGAGTACCGGCTCCTGCGCCGGACGGTGCTCGAGATCGTCCTCGACCGCTACGCGGAGGGGCACGCGGGCGACCTGCGGCGCGCCGTCGTCGCGCTGCGCCGCCTCGACGAGGGGCTCGACCACGCCATCTCCGAGGCCGTCGCGCGCTTCGCCGCCGAGGCGTCGCGCCAGAACCTCGTCGCCGAGGAGCGCCTGCGCCTCGCCCTCGAGTCGGCGGCGATCGGCACCTGGGACTACGACCCGCACGCGGCGACGCTCACCTGGGACGACCGCAGCCGCGAGATCTTCGCGATCGCGACCCGCACCGCGTCGACGCTCGCGCGCTTCTTCGAGCTGGTCCACCCGCGCGACCGCGCCCGCGTGCAGAACGCGGTGGGCCGCGCGCTCGCCGGCGAGGACGGCGGCACGTACCGCGTCCAGTTCCGGCTGGCGCGGGAGGACGCCGCGCCGCACACCTGGGTCGCCACGCGCGGCAAGGTGCTCTTCGACGGCGAGGGGCGCGCCACGCGCTTCGTCGGCACGGTGCTCGACGTCACCGACGTGCGCGCCGCGGACGAGCTGCGGGACCGCTTCATGGGCGTCCTCGGCCACGACCTGCGGACACCGCTCGGCACGATCACCGCGGCGATCAGCCACCTCGTCGAGGCAGGCCCGCTGCCCGCCGGCGCCGACCGCGCGGCGGCGCGCATCGCGCAGGCCGCCGGCACGATGACGCGCATCATCCGCGACGTCCTCGACTTCACCCGCGTCCGCGTCGGGAGCGGCATCGCGATCGCGCCGGCGCCGGTGGACCTCGCCGCGGTGTGCCGCTCGGTGGTGGAGGAGGCGCGCCGCGCGCACCCCTCCCGCCGCATCGCCGTCGAGGCCGAGAAGGACCTCCCGGGCCAGTGGGACGGCGACCGCATCGTCCAGCTCGTGACGACGCTCGTCGGGAACGCCGTCCGCCACGGCAAGGACCCCATCGCCGTGCGCGCGTCGTCGGTGCCGGGCGGCGCGCTCCTGCAGGTGACGAACCGCGGACCGCCGCTCGCCGCCGAGGAGGTCGCGAAGATGTTCGAGCCGTTCCGGCGCGGCCACGGCGAGGGCGACGGCCTCGGGCTCGGCCTCTACATCGCGGCGGAGATCGTGCGCGCGCACCGCGGGCGGATCACGGCGCGCTCGGCGGGCGACGCGGTGACGTTCGAGATTCACCTGCCGTGGACGCCGGCCGGCTCGCTCGGTTGAGCGGCGATCGTCAGCGCACCGGCAGCCGCACGCGGAAGCGGACGCGCCGCTCCGCCGTCGAGACGTCGATCGTCCCGCCGTGGGCCGCCGCCATGCGCTGCGCGAGGTAGAGCCCGAGGCCGAGCCCGCTCGAGCCCGGCCCGCGCGCGAAGCGGTCGAAGAGGTGGTCGGCGAGCTCCGGCGGGATGGCGGCGCCGCTGTTCGTGACCTCGACCTCGCCGAAGGCCGCCGCCGCCTCCTCCGCGCGCCGCACGTCGACGTCCACGGCGGTGCCGGGGCGGGCGTGCTTCACCGCGTTGGCGATGAGGTTCGCGAGGATCTGGCGCACGCGGGCGGCGTCGGCGGAGAGGACGAGCTCGTCGGGTCCCCGCACGAGGACCTCGTGGCCGGGGACCGCGAGCGACTCGGCGACCTCGCGCGCCGTCGCGACGAGGTCGAGCGGGACGGGCGTGAGCTCGAAGAGCCCCTGGTCGAGGCGCGCGACGTCGAGGAGATCGCCGATGAGCTGCGCCGCGCCCCGCACCGCGCCCTCGGCGGCGCGCGCGTCGCGCTCGTCGGCAGGGCGGCCCTCGCGCTCGGCGCGGCGCAAGAGGAGCTGGACGCGGCCCAGCACCCGCCCGAGCGCGTTGCGCAGGTCGTGGGCGACCACCGTGACGAGCTCCTCGGCGGCCTCGCGCCGGCCGGCCTCGCGCGCCGAGGCGGCGAGGTGCTCGTTCAGCTCCGCGCGGTGCGCGAGGAGGCCGATCCAGCGGCCGACGGCGATGACGAAGGCGAGGTCCTGCGCGTCGTAGCGGTCCACCTCCGCCGACGCGACGCCGAGGACGCCGCGCACGTCGCCGCCGATCTCCAGCGGCGCGAGCACGGTGGAGCGCACCCCGAGCGCCGCCGAGATGGCGCGCAGCTCCCCGGGGTCGTGCGCGCTGTCGCCGGTGAGGAAGGGCTCGCGGGAGCGGTAGACGTGCGCGGCGCGGCCGCCGTTCGCGAGGGGCAGGCGATCGAGGCCGGCGCGCTTCTGCCGCTCACCCATGGACGTGCGGCTCGTGCCCTTCGCGACGAGCGTGTCGCAGGAGGCGTCGTACAGGAACACGTCCACCTTGTCGGCCCGCGCGGCCCGGGTCACGAGGTCCGCCGCCTCCTGGAGCGCCGCGTCGACGGTCGAGGCGTCGATGGCGAGGATGCGCTCGAGCGTGGCGAGGAGGAGGCGCGGCCGCTCCGGCGCCGCGCTCGCCCCCCCGGACCTGTCGATCGAGCGCGTGGGCGCCTCCTCGTGACCCGCTACGCCGGCTGCGCGGGCTCCCCGAACTCGAGCGGCGGCATCTTCGCGCCGAGCTGCACCTCGAGCCGCTCCGCCATCCAGCGCCGCAGGAGCGCCAGGTGCCGGTCCTCCTCGGCCAGGCAGATGGTGAACCGCTCGGCGAGCTCCGCCATCCCGAGCGCCTCCGCCATGGCGATCGCGATCTTCCAGGCGTCGTTGTCGGCGAGCTCGGCGACGAGCAGCGTGTCGAGGCACTGCGTGAGCGTCGTCCGCGGGTCGGTGACGGCCTGCACGAGCCCCATCGACTGGACACCGCGCAGGTCGGCCATCGGCGTCATGGCGGTCGGATCGGCGCCGAGCGCCTCGATCGCCTCGCGCACCACGTGCATGTGGCGGAGCTCGTCGTCGCGGATCCGGCGGAGCTCCGCAGCGCCGAGCGTCCCCTCCTCGGTCGACGCCCCCTCGAGCTTCGCGAGGACGGCGTCGTAGAGGCGCACGCCGGTGCGCTCGAACGCGAGGCGCTCTCCGAGCTTGTCGAGGAGCACCGTCGCCTTCTCGCCCTGGAGCGCCTTCAGCGCGCTCTTCGCCATCCCCTTGAGCGTCGTCGGCACCGGCACGGTGCCGACGGGCGGCGCGTCGCGCGCGAGGGCCGTGCGCTCGTCGGCGAGGGTCGTCCCGCGCGCGGTGGGCGGCGCCGACGCCGAGCCCTCCGCCATCTCCCTCGCCCGCGCCGGCGCGGTGGCGATCCCGGTGCGGTTCAGGCCGAGGTCGCTGGGCTTCGTCCCGTGGTCCATGGCGTCTCCTTGTTCAATGCAGCGCCGAGGCCCCGTTCCCGGCGGCGAGCTCGGTCCCGGGCGCCCAGCGGTAGCCGCGCGCGACGGTGTCGGTGGGCGATCCACCGGAGTTGAGCTGGCGGCGGATCGCGATGGAGGCCTTCGACTCCTGCGCCCTGGGCACGAGCTCCGTCCCGCTCGCGCGGAGGTCCACCTCGCGCGCCAGCGTCTGCCGGACGAACTCGCGCTGGCTCTCGAACGAGATGGGATCGGGCAGCGTCTGCGGCAGCACCTGCGCCGCGTCGCGACCCTCGAGCCGCTCGAAGTGTGCCCGCGCCTCCTGCAGGTGCCCGAGCTCGTAGTCGAGGAACCGCTCCCAGATCGCCTTCACCCGCGGCTCGCTCTCGGTCTGGAGGCAGCTCCAGTAGTTCCAGACCTCGTTCGCCTCGTGGAGGAGCCACTTCTCGAGCCAGGTCTCCGTCGGGTCGATGATCGACTCGTACTGCGTGACGTGCTGCTCCTCGATCGACGCGATCTCCGCGTACAGCTGCCGCGCCACCGGGTCGGTGAAGGTCGGCCCGATGTTCATGTAGTAGTCGTGCGTCTGGTGCTCGGCCGCCATGAGCGTCGTCGCGTTGAGCTTGGTGAGCGGAGCGGCCTTGCGACGGTCGTACGGCTTGCGGAGATCGTCCTCGGGCGCGCGGTGCTCGACCTGCGTCGGGCGGCCGGGGACGATGTCCGAGTACGACTGGATCAGCGCGTTCGCGTCGCGGCCGAAGAGCCGGTCGTAGAGCGCCGAAAACCGGTACAGATGATCGAAGTCTTCGAGCAGCCCGAAGTCGTAGATCTGCTTCAGGTACTTGTCCGGCTCGGCCTG
>JBJMQK010000682.1:0-4611 GCA_045802735.1 Anaeromyxobacteraceae bacterium
CCGCTCGCGACTGCTGCTCGCCGGTCGGTTCACCGCCGTGAGCCCCGCGCGTCACCCGTCGCTCTCCGCCGGCTGGCGCTTGAAGATGGGCGAGCCCTCGGACCAGCGCGCGAGCGCCTCGCGCCGCTCCTCGGTCTCGAGCGCGAGGTGGCGGCGGATCGGCGTGTCGAGGCGGGCGTCGAGGAAGAGGTGCGCGGAGTTCGTGAGCGCCGGCTCGAAGCCGCGCGACAGCTTGTGCTCGCCGCCCGCGCCGCCCTCGAACGCCTCCACGCCGCGCCGGATGCACTCGTCCACGGAGTGGTAGAGGCAGACGTTGAAGTGGAGGAAGGGGTGCTCCTCGCGGCACCCCCAGTAGCGGCCGTAGAGGCGCGCCGCCGAGGCGACGTTGAACGCCGCGGCGACGAGCGCGCCGTCGCGTCGCGCCTCCACGATCTCGAGCGCGTCCGGCATCGTCGCGAGCACGCGCTCGTAGAAGGCGCGGTTCACCCAGCGCATGCCCCACGCCATCTTGTCGACGCTCGCGCGGTGGAGGTCGAACATCGCCTTCGCGAAGCCCTTCGGATCCTGCGCGAGCTCGTCGCCGCGCACCGTCCGGATCGCGATGCCCTGCTGCGCCGGCGCGGCGCGCTCGCGCTTGATGGTGTTCCGGCGCTTGGAGGAGAAGCGCGCGAGGAAGTCGGCGGGATCGCGGTAGCCGGCGTTCCGCCAGTGGTACTGGTAGTCGACGCGCAGGGCGAGCCCGGCCTCGGCGAGGAGCGCCGCCTCGTCGTCCTGCGGGAAGAGCACGTGGATCGAGCGGAGCCGCTCCTCGAGCGCGAGAGAGCGCGCGCCGGCCACGAGCGCCCGCGCCGCGGCGCCGCGATCCTCGCCGGCGGCGACGAGGAGGCGGCGGCCCGTCGCGGGCGTGAAGGGCACGGTGAGGACGAGCTTCGGGTAGTAGGGAATTCCGGCGCGCTCCGCCGCGGCGGCCCAGCCCCAGTCGCGGCCGAAGTCGCCGTCGGAGCCGTCCTTCGCGTACGCAGGCGCGGCCGCGACGAGGCGCTCGCCGCGCCAGAGCGTGAGGTGCCGCGGGCGCCAGCCGCTGCGCGGCGCAGCGCTGCCGGACGACTCGAGCGCGTCGAGAAAGGCGTGGCGCACGAACGGCGTCGCGAGCGACGGCTCGTGCTCGAACAGCCGGTCCCACGCCGCCGGCGGGACCTCGGCAACCGCGTCGAGGATGCGCAGCGCGAGCTGGGACACCCGAGGGAAATACCGCGGCGGCCCCGAAAAGCAACGCGCGCCGCCGGAGCGGCGCGCGTCGCGGAGTACGAGGTTCGGGAGCGGTCACGCCGAGGCGAGGCCGCCGCCCAGGGGGCGCTCGGCGAGCGCGGACGGCGCGACCCCCAGGTAGCGGAGCATGCGGATCTGGTGCTGACGCAGTCCGCGGACCGCCACCCGGGCCCCCGCCTCGCCGGCGAGCGCCTCGGCGAGCACCGCGACGCCTGGGTCGTGGAACTCGCGCACGTGCGAGAGATCGACCGAGACGGTATCCGTCGCGGGCGCGGCGTCGAGGAGCTCGCGGACGCGGCGCGCGGCCGGGACGTCGAAAACGCCTTCAATGCGGATCGTCAGACCCGCGCGTGAAAATTCGCGCTGCATGGACTCCCCCGATCGCCGAGCGAGAACCGTCCCGGCGATGTGAATGAAACCCGTGCCTGGCGCCGTGTGGGTTCGACACGCACTGGCACAGACGGACGCAGGGTATCACCAACCCGGTTCGGGATCACCTGCTCCCGGGTGCACTGACGGTACCGCCACCACGGTGCAGAACACACGTTCAGGCCGCGCCCGCGGGACGAACAGCCGCGTCGCGGGCGCGCCGGCGCGCTAAGACGCGGCGATGAAGCCCTACCTCGCCCTTCCGCGCCCCTGGCTCGTCGCGCACCGCGGCGGCGCCGCGCTCGCGCCCGAGAACACCCTCCCCGCCTTCGATCTCGCCGCTCGCCTCGGCGCCGACGCCTTCGAGCTGGACGTCCACCTCACCTCGGACGGCGAGGTCGTGGTGTTCCACGACGACGAGACCGCGCGGCTCACCGGCGAGCCGGGGACCGTCGAGGCGCGCACGCTCGCCGAGGTGCGGGCGCTCGACGCAGGGCACGGCTTCACGACGGACGGCGGCACGACGTACCCGTGGCGCGGCAAGGGCGTCCACCCGCCCACGCTCGGCGAGCTCTTCACCCGGTACCCGGCCACGCGCATGAACGTCGAGGCGAAGAGCGCCGACCCCGCCCTCGCCGCGGCGCTCGTCGCGGCCGTGCGCCGCGCCGGCGCAATCGACGGCGTCTGCATCGGCTCGCAGCACGACGACCAGGCCGAGCGGCTGCGCGCGCTCCTCCCCGAGGCGTGCCATTTCCTCCCGGAGTCCGCCGCGACCGCGCTCGTCATGGCGGCGCGCGCCGAGGATCCCACCGGGCTGCCCGAGGGGTGGGACGTGGCCGATCTACCCGACCGGCTCGAGGGGACGGACCTCATCGTGCTCGACCGGCCCACGATCGCGTTCCTGCACGGGCGCGGCCTCGCGGTCTTCGCGTGGACCGTGGACGAGGAGCGCGACATGCGGCGCCTCCTCGCCGACGGGATCGACGGCGTGATGACCGATCGCCCCGACGTGCTCGCGCGCGTACTCGGGCGGTGAACGCGGCCGCCCCACGACGAAGGGGCCGCCCGGCGGCGGCCCCTTCTCGTCACCGGGTCGTGCGGTTCGACGCTACCAGGCCTCGGCGCCGGCGGTGCTGGAGTGCTGGCTGCAGCCGCCGCGCGCGAACCCGGTGGGGAACCCCGACGTGCTGTAGCTGTCCTTCGTCGCGCCCTTCGTGATCGACGAGAAGATCGGCGTCCCGACCTTGTAACGCGCGGGGGCGTTGGTCGTGACGAGGAGGCGGCTCACCTTGCCGCCGTGCGGGATGCGGACGTGGCAGCCGGTACAGGCGAAGGCGGAGCTGCTGCCGTGCTGCCCGCCGGTGACGTTGCTGTTGCGGTGCAGCGAGTTCGACCCGGTGCTGTTCTGCTGCGGGTGGCAGTTGCGGCAGAAGAGGCCATTGGCCGTGCCGAGGCCCGTCTCCGACGTCGCCACGCGGAAGGCCGTGCCGCTCGTCGCGCCCGCCACCGTGTAGGGCCACGCCTTGTTCGTGCCGGACAGCATGAACCTCACCGCCGAGCCGTGCGGGCCCTGCGCCGCGGGCGAGGCCGCGTCGCTGTTGTGGCAGTCGGAGCAGGTCATCGTCTGCGCGCCGGGGCTCGTGTTCCACGGCGCGAGGAGCTGCGAGGCGACGAGCCCCTTCGCCGTGGAGCCGGTCTGGGCGGCGAGCGTGTTCACCACCGGGTGGACCGACTTGTTGTTCACGTTGAACTCCTGCGCGAGGTCCGTCTCCGGGTAGGTGGACGGGCCCGTGGGCGGCGCCGTGCCGAAGGCCCAGCTCGAGTGGCACTTGAAGCACACCTGCCACTCCGCCGTCGCGACGCGGACGAGGTTCGCGGACGGGATCGCCGCCCAGTTCGCCGGCATCGTGCCGGTGTAGCCCACGCCGCTCGCGCCGTAGAGCGGGCTCGACGCCGCGATCTGGTTCGTCGCCGCCGTGCCGGGCGTGTGCCTCGTCTTGCCCGCCTTGTGCTCGTCGTGGCAGTCGAGGCAGTTCGCGTGACGGTTCGTCCCCGAGTACGCGCCGCTGTTGTACGTCGCGGCCGCCTCGCGGACGCGGTCGTGCGTCGCCGAGCTGTTCATGACGCCGCCGTGGCCCTGCGCCTTCGCCGCGTCCGTCACGAGCACCTTGCCGGAGAGGTTCTTACCGGTGGTGTTGTCGCCGTGGCAGTTGTAGCAGACGAAGCTCGCGGGCGTGGTGCCGGGGTTGGTGTTGCCGGCGAGCAGCTGGCCGAAGTCGGAGGCGTGCGGCCCGACGTTCCCCGAGTTGTTCGACGCGACGGTCGGCGTCTGGCCCTCGGCCTGCGACGCGTGGCACTTCGTGCAGTTGCGCTGGAACGCGCCCACGCTGTCGTGGAGCGTGTACTGCCACGTGTTCGTGGTCGTGCCGACGACGTTCTGGACGAAGTCGTGCGCCTTGCCCTGGTAGTCGGCCTTGGCGACGGACGGCTTCTGCGCCGGGTTCGCCGCGTCCACCGGCTTCTGGTGGCAGGAGGTGCAGAGGCCGCCGCTCGCCTGCGTCGCGTCGAAGTCGGTCGCGAGCTTCGCCGCCGCGCGCGTCGTCTGGGTGGTGGCGTCGGCGTAGACGTTCGCGTTGTGCGTCGTCGTGCCGTGCGGGTGGTCCGCGTGGCACATCGTGGTGCAGGAGCGGCCGGTCGTCGCGACTGCGGCGAGGTTCGTCCCGGTCCAGGAGACGGCCGCGTCGGCCGAGGCGTCCGTGCCGAGCGTGTGCTTCGACGCCTTCGCGGTCGTGCCGTTCATCGCGTTGAGGATCGTGCCGTGGCAGCCGCCGCAGCTCGTCGTCGCCGCGGTGGGCTCGGTGCCCGGAGGCATGGGATCCACGGCCGCGTTGAGGTGGTTCGTCGGGTGCACGGCGCCCGTCGTCGCGCCGGCGACGGCGTTGTAGCCGGCGTGGCAGCCGCCGCAGTTCGTCC
>JBJMQK010000043.1:0-4607 GCA_045802735.1 Anaeromyxobacteraceae bacterium
CGGGCTCCACGTTCACGGTGCGACTGCCGAGGGAGGCGCCGTGAGCAAGACGATCCTGCTCGTCGACGACGACGAGGCGCTGCGCGACGCGCTCGCGGAGTCGCTGGAGCTCGAGGGCCACCGCGTCGAGTGCGCGGTCCACGGCGGCGACGCGCTCGCGAAGCTGAACGCCGGGTCACGGCCCGACGTGATCCTGCTCGACCTCATGATGCCGGTGATGGACGGCTGGCAGTTCCGTGCCGCGCAGGCGGCGCACCCCGACTACGCCTCCATCCCCGTCGTCGTCATCACCGCGGCCGGGATCCTGAAGCAGGACATCGACGCGCGGCAGATCCTCAGGAAGCCGTTCCGCCTGGAGGACCTGTTCGACGCCGTCGCCGCCGCGTAGCGGGGCGTGCAAGGCACGTCGGTTCACGCCGCCGGGCCGCCCTCGACGTTCAGCGACAGCTGGCCGGGCGCGAGCTCCGTGAGCTCCCAGCGCACGATGACGCGCAGGTCGTCGGCGAACCGCTCCTTCTTCCGCGCCACGAGCTCCACGGCGAGCTGCGTGAGGATGCTCGCGCCCGGCTCGGGGAGGAGCGCGAGCTGCTCGAGGATGGTCGCGGCGTGGTCGCCGCCGTGCCGGTCGAGGATGACGGCGTTCCAGACCATCACCGCGAGCCCGAGCGCTTCCCGCCGGCGCGTGAGCGGCGTGTCGGCGGCGAGCGGCTGCAAGACCGGACGGGCGAAGTCGGCGAGGGTGGGCGCGAGCTCGTTCACGCCGCGATCCTGTCACCCGGACCCCCGGAGCGCACGCCCCCGCGCGGCGCCGCGGGAGGGGCAGGGGCCGACTCTCGTCATCCCATCCGAGGGAACCCGAACGCAGCGTTCGTGGCGCGGCCGCGCCACGATTCCGCGCCGTGATCGCTGGGGCGCGCACAGCCCGGGGTCTCCGGCGCGCCATGTAGGATACCAGACCCGGCCCTATCCGGGGCGGCCCATCCCGTGCACACTACACCCCGCAGCACGCGGAGGCGGGTCATGGGTACATCACTTCGAAGGATCGCGACGCTCGGCGTCGCGCTCGGCGTCGTCGCACACGCGCTACCTGCGCTGGCGCGCTCCGGCGACCTCGCCGAGGTCGAGGCCGCCGGCGTCCTCCGCCACCTCGGCGTCCCCTACGCCAACTTCGTCACGGGCGGCGGCGACGGCTTCGACGTCGAGCTGATGAAGCTGTTCGCGGCGCGGCTCGGCGTGCGCTACGAGTTCGTCCAGAGCGACTGGCCCGCCGTCATCCCCGACCTCGTCGGCCGCCGCGTGTCGGCGGCGGCGCCGGACCCGGAGCGCGCCGCGCCGGTGCCCGTGCGCGGAGACGTCGTGGCGATGGGCATGACGGTCCTGCCCTGGCGGCAACGCGCACTCGCCTTCTCCGCGCCGGTCTTCCCGACGCAGGTGTGGGTCATCGCCCGCGCGGACTCGCCGGTGCGGCCCATCAAGCCATCGGCCAGCATCGAGGGCGACATCGCCGCCGTGAAGGCGCTCCTCGCGAACCGGACCCTGCTCGGCGTCCCGAGCACCTGCCTCGACCCGTCGCTCTACGCGCTCGAGAAGACCGGGGCGAAGCTCGCCATCCGCAGGGTGCAGCTCGACGAGGTCGCGGCGCTCCTCATCGGGGGGGACGGCGAGCTGGCGCTGCTCGACGTGGCGGACGCGATGATCGCGCTCCAGAAGTGGCCGGGGCAGATCAAGGTCGTCGGGCCCGTGTCGCCGCGCCAGCACATGGCGGTCGCCTTCCGACCGGACTCGCCCCGGATGCGCGCCGCCTTCGACGCCTTCTTCGCGGAGGCGAAGCGCGACGGCACCTACGACCGGCTCGTCCGCAAGTACTTCCCCGCGGTGCCGCTGTACTTCCCCGAGTTCTTCGAGAAGGCCCGGGGCCAGGGGTAGCCGCTTGCGGGGGCCGCGCGAAACGGGAGGGGCGGGGCGGCGGCGCACGGCGGCCCTGCCCGCGACCGTCTCGCTCGTCGCCGCCGCGGCGGTCGCCGCGCTCGTCGGGTACCTGCTCCTCGCGAACTTCCGCTCGGCCGTCGTGCTGCGCGACGCGCTCGCGGCCCAACGCCGCCAGCAGATCGAGTCGCGCGCCGTGGCGCTCGGGCACTACCTCGCCTCCGCGGCGGAGGACCTCCGGTACCTCGCGGGCTCGCGCGAGGTCGCCGCGTTCTACGAGAACCGCGACCTCGGGATGAGCCTCGAGTACGGGCTCGCGCTGAGCCTCGTCCCGATCGGCGAGCGGATGCGCGGCATGGTCGAGGGGCCCGGGAGCAAGCTCCTCGCGGTCGCGATGGTGGACGCCGACGGGCAGGTGCTCGCCAGCGCCGGCCCCGGGCCGCCGCGGGCGCGCTCCCTCGCCCGCGAATCGCCCGGCGCGACGGCGGGGCGCTCCAGCCAGGACGGGCGCCGGCTCGTGCTCTCGCGCCAGCTCCGCTTCAAGGGCCGCGACGTGGCCGAGTTCGTCGCCGCGCTCCGGCCGGAGGGCGTCTTCGCGGCCGTCGCCGCCGGGCCCGGCGAGCGCGCCGACGGCTCCGCGCTCGCGGTGCTCGACGACGCAGGCACGCTGCACGTCCCGCCGGGCGCCGAGGGTGGCCTCTTCGCGGGCCCGGCGGCGATCGCCGCGGTCCCGCCCGACGGCCGCATGCACGCGCTCTCCGAGGCGGAGGCGGGGCGGGGTCCGCTCGTCGCGAGCCGCGTGCGCGTCCCCGGGCAGCCGCTCTCGCTCGTGCAGGTCGCGCCCCGCGCCGCGACCGCCGGCGAGGCGCGCTCGCCCGTCGCCGACGCGGTGAGCGCGGCGCTCGCGGCGGCGGTGGTCCTCGCGGCCCTCGTCGCGGCGGTGATCCTCAACGGCAAGGCGATCGTCCTCCGCGTGCGCCTCGACGAGTCGCTCCTTCGGGAGCGCGAGGTCGCGGAGAAGCACCTCGCGCTCGAGCGCGAGGTGGCGGAGCGGCAGCGGCTCGAGGCGGAGGAGGGCCGCCTGCGCGAGCAGCTCCGCCACGCGCAGAAGCTCGAGGCGGTCGGCCGCCTCGCGGGCGGGGTCGCGCACGACTTCAACAACATCCTCACCGTCATCAAGGCAAACGCCGAGTTCGCGGTCGACGCCATGGCACCCACGGACCCGGTGCGCGCCGACGTCGAGGAGATCCAGAGCGGCGTGACGCGGGCGAGCGACCTCGTGCGCCAGCTCCTCGCCTTCAGCCGCAAGCAGGTGCTGAAGCTCGAGCCGCTCGACCTGAACCTCTCCGTCGCGCGCGTCGAGAAGATGCTGCGCCGCCTCATCGGCGAGAGCATCGAGCTCGTCACCGCGCCCGCGAGCCCCCTCGGGCGCGTGCGCGCCGACCCGGGCCAGATCGAGCAGATCCTCGTGAACCTCGCCGTGAACGCGCGCGACGCGATGCCGTCCGGCGGCCGGCTCTCCATCGCGACGTCCCAGCTCGACCTCGACGACGCCGGGGTCCAGCGGCGCGGCGGCACGGCGCCCGGCGCGTACGTCCGGCTGTCGGTGGCGGACACCGGCAGCGGGATGACGCCCGAGACGATGGCGCGCATCTTCGAGCCCTTCTTCACGACGAAGGGGCAGGGGAAGGGGACCGGCCTCGGGCTCGCGACGGTCCACGGCATCGTCCACCAGAGCGGCGGCTTCGTGGACGTGCGCAGCGCCCCGGGAGAGGGGAGCGCCTTCGACGTGTACCTGCCGGTGTGGAGCGGCGCGCCGAGCGTCGCGGCGCCGGCGAGCGCGGCGGCGGACGCGACCGGCCGCGGCGAGACGGTCCTCCTCGTCGAGGACGAGCCGTCGGTGCGCACGGCGCTCGCGCGCCGGCTCACGCGCTGCGGCTACCACATCCTCAGCGCGCGCGACGGCGAGGACGCGCTCGAGGTCGCCGCGCGCCACGACGGCGCGATCGACCTGCTCCTGTCCGACGTCGTGATGCCCCGGCTCGGCGGTCCGGGGCTCGCGGCGCGCCTGCGCGCGCTGCGGCCCGGCACAGCCGTCGTCTTCATGTCGGGGCACTCGGAGGAGGCGATCGCCGGGAACGGCGCGGTCGGGGACGCCGCCGCCTTCGTCCAGAAGCCCGGCGATCTCGACGCGCTGCCGGCGACGCTGCGGCGCGTTCTCGACGCCGCGCGGCCAACGTCCGTGATCGCGCCCGGGCCAAACGAGAGGTAGACTCCGCGCGTGGCCGAGGGCGAACACACCATCATCTCGAAGATCCCGCGCGAGCGGCTGAACCAGATCGCGGGTCGCAAGCTCGCGGCGCTCGCGATCCCGGTCCGCCTCGCGGCCGATCGCGAGACGCTCGAGGGCGACCTGGGCTTCCCGGCGCGCGTGGCGCATCCGCTCACCGGGCAGCCGATCGGCCGCGCTCGCTTCGCGGTGGTCGGCCACGACCACCTGCGCTTCCTCGATCCGCCGCTGTCGGCGCTGCCGCCGGTGCTCTTCTACGACGCGGATCGGAGCGGCGTCGTGGAGGCGCGCGTCGGCGATCTGCTCCAGAAGCGCGCGGCGCTGCTCCAGGACCTCGCGGCGCGGCTCCGCGCGCTGCGGCTCGAGACCGGCTTCGACGCGGAGCGGCTGC